>CAZLOM010000261.1:0-1573 GCA_964561185.1 uncultured Piscirickettsiaceae bacterium | reverse complement strand
GAGCGAAGGACAGAGCAGGCAATGCCTTTGCTGTTAAGTGGTATCACAGCTACATGGCAAACCCAACACAACACGAACAACTTAACGCATTAACGCGCAAAGGTAAGCCATCTTGCAACACGCAAGGCATTGAATTTATTTGGCCATTGGACATGGTGAGTGTGGCAGGTCAAGATAGCTATGGTTATGCCATGCCCTTGTATGACAGCAAAAAGTTTGTGCATTACAATCGCATTATCAACGGAAAATTGCGTCAGCCTCGGTTAGATCAACTCGCCAGATTGAGTTATTTGGTGTGTATTGCCCTAGATGCGGTACATAAAGAGGGTTTTGCCTATTGCGACATTAACCTTGGCAACATTCAGTTCGATATTGATGCAGGTAAAATTATCGTCTGCGATAACGATAATGTGGTGGTGAACAACGGCAATGCACAGGTCATGGGTGTGCCTGAGTTTATGGCTCCTGAAGTGGCACTAGGTTCTTCACCTAATGCACAATCGGACTTGTATTCTTTGGGAATTTTGCTGTATCAGATGTGGATGTGGGAGCATCCGATGGATGGCGCATTGACGGAAAAAGTGCGTTGTTGGGATCAGCCTGCTAAGATCAAACACTATGCCAAAGAACCCTTGTTTGTGCATCATCCCACCGACCACCGAAACACCGCTGAACAGAGTAGCGTCTTAGCCCTGAGCCTCAAACGCTGGCAATCCACCTGCCCCAGCCAACTGAAAGACTTGTTTACCCGCACCTTCACCGATGGCGTTAAAGACCCACACAAACGCCCGAGACTGAGCGAATGGCAACAGTGTTTTATGACCATTGAAGCCAATGCCATGACCTGTCCGAGTTGTTCAGCGGTAAATATCATTGAAGACAAGCCTGCGACAGAGCAAACCTGTTTTCATTGTCAAAACCCGTTACCCGTGTATTTGATGCTCAAGATCAATCAAGGACGATCTTATTTGGCGGTGAAAGTTGGTGCGGAATTGCGTCAGCATCATTGCGATAGCCACAGCACAGGCGATAAAGCCCTCGCGATGTTAGGCAAGATTGAAGCACACCCCAAACAGCAAGGGGCGTTTATCCTGCGTAATCACACCAACGATCCTTGGTTCTATTCGCATGATGGACAAGAGTTCCGCATCGAACCTAGCCAAGCTCGCCCATTGGGTCTGGGTGGCAAAATCAAAATCGGCACAGTAGAGATTGACATTGTAGCGGTGTGAAAACGCCTTTATCCTAGCCCTTCTTCGTATTGGGAGAAGGGTTTGGGGTGAGGGAAATTTTATAAAAAAGGAATTAAAAATGTTAGCTGTTGATTTACAAGAAGATCATCATCAACTGTCTCAATTGATTTATGCGATTGAATCACAGCAAGAGAAAGAAATTGTGATTGTGCATCATGGAAAAGCGGTAGCGAAACTCATACCCTTCATTGAGCCAAGCAGTAAACCACGCCTAGGCATTGCCAGAGGAAAACTCTCAATTCCTGATGATATTGATGCTCAAAATGAAGAAATCGCTCGCTTGTTTTTAGGAGCAAGCGCATGAAATTACTCTTGGATAC
>CAZLOM010000260.1:0-1620 GCA_964561185.1 uncultured Piscirickettsiaceae bacterium | reverse complement strand
AGCGCGGGTGAGGGTTAATACACGCTATGCTAACATTTTCATGCGATTGCCCTGGTAGCTTAATGACGCTGTTGCCTTGGTCTAATGAGGTGTGCTGAGGGTATTTAATGCCTGCTTCATTTTTACCCAATCGCTTAAAGCTAGGGTAACTACTCAGTCCCTAAGAAATAGGGTAGAATGTGTAGCATGAAACAACAACAGATACGCCCTACAATAGAAAGCCTTGAAGCACTAAGCCATGATGAGTTGGTTGTGTTGGTATTGAGGTTATTTGATCAAGTAGATCGACTGACAGAAAAAATGGGGTATCTTGAATCCAAGCTCAACCAAAACAGCAAAAATTCAAGCAAGCCACCGTCATCAGATGGGTTAAAACGCCAACCTGCACAACCACGCCAAAAAGGACAGCACCCAAGTGGTGGTCAAAAAGGTCATAAGGGACACAGTCTTGAAATGCATCCGTCACCAGACTTTATCAAGCAATATGTAGCAGAGGGGTATTGTGAGTGTGGATTGGCATTAAGCGAAGCAAGTATCAAAATAGGTGAGCGTCGTCAGCAATGGGACATACCAGAACCTCGCATAGAAGTGACTGAACATCAGCAAGTGATCTCTACCTGCCGTTGTGGCAAGGTTCATAAAGGTGATTTTCCGTCATCACTGCCACCTTACATTAGTTATGGTTCACGACTAAAAGCCTATACAGTAGGGCTAGTGCAAGGTCATTTTGTTTCACTATCGAGATCAACTGAGATTTTGCAGGATCAATATGGCATCAAGCCTTCAGATGGTAGTGTTCAGAATTGGATAGCACAAGCAAGCGACAGATTAAGTGTCGAATATCAATCGATTCAGCAAAACATTATCAAGAGTCAAGTTGCGCATTTTGATGAAAGCGGTATTCGTACGCAAGGCAAAACGCAATGGTTGCATGTTGCGGCGACTTCAACAGAGGTGTATTACACAGCTAATGCCAAACGAGGCGAAGAAGGGATGATTGCAGCAGGAATCTTGCCCTTGTTCAAGGGTGTAGCAGTTCATGACCACTGGAAACCCTATTTTTGCTTTACAGAAATGGATCACAGTCTTTGTTGTGCTCACCTGCTTCGAGAGTTAAATGCTTTTGAAGAAAGGCTCGATAAAGAGCAAAGTTGGCCTTCAGAGCTCAAACAAACCCTAATTGATGCAAAAACAGCGGTATTTGAAGCGAAATCAGAACAAAGAACGCAGTTATTGCCTGATAAACGGGTTGAACTCGAGCAGCGTTATGATAATTGCATCAATAACGGACTCAAACATTTTCCTGAGTATGCTAGAAAAGAAGGTCAAAAAGGAAAAGTTGCACAGCATCCTGCCCGAAACCTGCTCTGCCGAATGAGAGACTTCAAGGACTTAGTGTTGCGATTTATACAACGTTTTGATGTTCCTTTCGACAACAACCTCGCTGAACGAGCAGTTAGACCTGTCAAAGTAAAACTCAAAGTTGCTGGTGGCTTCCGAGCTGTTGGCGGTGCTGATGCGTTTTGCATTATTCGCTCTGTATGGGAAACGAACAAGCTTCAAGCAAAAAATCCGTTTGAATCCCTCAGACAGGCTTTTACATAGACTGAGTAGTTACAA
>CAZLOM010000259.1:0-1627 GCA_964561185.1 uncultured Piscirickettsiaceae bacterium | reverse complement strand
GCCTTTGTTTTTTGGGCATTGTTCGTGTATTCATCATGAGTGGTTGGTTTCATGAAAAACATCGTCATTAGTATTTTAGGGGTTCGCTTAGACCAAAAAGGCTTATCCAATCGTCGTTGGCAACAGTGGCGACCTAATTTGTCGATTGTGATGAACCCTCATTTTGTGGTTGACGAGTTTGTTTTGCTACATCAACCGAATGATCTGCCATTGCTCAACCTAACGCTTAAAGACATGAGAGAAGTGTCACCGCAAACAGAGTATCAGAGTTATGTTATTGATTTTGATGATGCTTGGGATTTTGAGCAGGTTTACAGTCAATTGCACGATTTTACAAAAAGCTATCGTTTTAACCCTGAACTCAACAACTACTATGTTCACATCTCAACGGGTACACACGTTGCACAAATTTGTTTATTTTTGTTAACTGAGGCGCGATACATCCCCGGTAAGCTATTGCAAACCTCTCCAGGTAAAGAAGGTGCGCAAGGCAGTTTGCATGTTATCGACCTAGATTTATCGCGCTACGATCAAATTGCCGCGCGGTTTGAGCAAACCAGTCAGGAAGGTATTTCTTACCTCAAGCAAGGCATAGACACCAAAAATAAAGCCTTTAACGCACTCATTGCCATGTTAGAAAGGGTTGCTATTCGTTCACCTGCACCGATATTACTCACGGGTAAAACGGGTGTAGGTAAATCCCGATTAGCAAAACTGCTCTATGAACTCAAAAAACAACGCGGTATGGTGCAGGGTAAGTTTGTTGAAGTCAATTGTGCTACCTTGCGTGGCGATAATGCGATGTCTGCTTTGTTTGGTCATACCAAAGGCGCGTTTACGGGGGCGATGTCATCACGCGCAGGATTATTGAAAGAAGCGCATAATGGCTTGCTGTTTTTAGATGAAATTGGTGAGTTGGGTTTGGATGAGCAGGCGATGCTCTTGTCTGCGATTGAAGATAAAACCTTTATGGCCATGGGAAGTGATCAACAGACGAGCAGTGATTTCCAGTTAATTGCAGGCACGAATCGTGATTTATTTGAACAGGTTAGGCAAGGACGGTTTCGTGAGGACTTGCTTGCTCGCATTAACTTGTGGACGGTAGAACTGCCCTCCTTACGCGAACGATTGGATGATTTAGAGCCCAATATTCAACATGAGATACAGCTATTCAGCCATAAAGCGGGGCGAAAAGTTAGCTTTAATCAAGGTGCAAAAGAAAGGTATTTAGCCTTTGCCTATTCACCACAAGCGATGTGGCAGGCAAATTTTCGTGACTTGAGTGCCAGTATGACGCGCATGGCAACGCTTGCAGAAGGCGGTAGAATCACAGAACAGGTGGTTGATGATGAAATTGAACGCTTAACAACCCAATGGCAAAAAAGCGTCATCGCTCATGATCAGCAGGTGATTCGTCTTGAAAAGTACCTTTCGCAAGAGGCTATCGCCATGATAGATCAGTTTGATCAATTACAATTACAATCGGTGATTGCTGTCTGTCAAGCATCCTCTTCTATGGCGGATGCGGGTCGAAAACTGTTTCATGTCAGTCGTCAAGCCCGCAGTTCGCAAAATGATTCACATCGACTCAAAACCTATTTGAATAAATTCGGTTTAAGTTTTGGAG
>CAZLOM010000258.1:0-1645 GCA_964561185.1 uncultured Piscirickettsiaceae bacterium | reverse complement strand
CACAAGCAGGTGTTAGGAGAATCACAGTCAAATAGGGTGTTCATTTTATCTCTCTCTTTTGAACCTTGTTGTAGGGTTAATGGGGTTGTTGCGCACTGGCTAAGGCTTTCGTTAAAGAAAGTTCATAGAGCGTTAATGCGCCTTCAGTTGTCGCGCTGACTTCCGAGGCTTTCTCCACCAACAAAGGTATGGTGATTAAAAACCGCGCTCCTTGCGTGTAATCCTTGTCTAAACTGAGCGAACCACCAAAGTCCTCCATCAGTTTTAAGCAGATGGCTAAACCTAGCCCCGTGCCCTCGCCCTGTGGTTTGGTGGTGAAAAAAGGATCAAAAATTTTGTCTTGAATCTGCTCGGGAATCCCCGTTCCTGTATCCGCAACAGCTAAGACCACTTGTTCTGCGGAATGTGCGACGACAGACAAGAGAATCTGTTTTTGTATCAGTTCTGCTTCGCTCATGGCTTGCACACTGTTGGTCACCAGATTGAGCAATACCTGTTTTAGGTTGTCGGCATCGCCACAGGCTTTCATGCCTTGTAGTGACTGTAAGTCATGACACAACAGGATGCCCGAGGTTTTAGCAAGTGGCTCCATCATGGTGAAGGTATCTACAACAACCGTATAGAGATCAAAAGGTTTTGCTATACCATCGGAGGTACGGCTAAAACTGAGCATCGACTTTACTAAGCGACCAACTCGCTTGACCTCAGCAAGTGTCTCGCTCACCACTTCATGATAGTCCTCCTGCTCAGTGACATCTGCCAAATAAGACAGGTTCATCATGATTCCAGCAATGGGGTTATTGATTTCATGCGCCATTGCCGCCGCCATGTTACCAATGGTTGATAAACGTTCTTGATGCAATACCTTATGAGTAGCGCGATGAATGTGCTCAATGCTTTCATTGATGACGGTTTTAAGATCGAGCAATTCGGGGTGCTTTAGGTCTAGAGTAATGCGCTCATGCCATTGCGCCTGATTCACCTTGGTCATCACCTCAAACACCGCTTGCACCATGGCTTGCAGCTCCTGCATCAACTGCTCTTTAGCGGCAACCTGTTGGCTGAAAAAAATATAGGAAGCAAGAACTTCACTGATGTGGGTAATGTAATGCAACTGTACCTTATCCAACTCGCGATCAAACACCAACTCGACCACACCCTGTAACATTTTGCCTCTACATAAAATGGGCAAAGCATAACGTCGCTCTCGACAAGGCTCATTAAAAGCAGGATTCCCTTCAAAAGGCATGCTACTAACACTTGCTTCGTGCATTAACACCGTTTTTTGCGCGGCGGCAGTGCCAATCAAGCCCTGCCCCAGCTCAATTACCTTAGCAAGGCTGGCAACGTCTTCATCATTGTAGCCATTGACAACTTTTAGACTGAGGTGCTTTTGTTCTGGAAGATAGAGGTAAACAGCCCCCTTAACCGCCACACTGTCATTGACCATCATTTCCAGTGCAGTATCCAATAAATCGTGAGGGTGATCTAAATTGATCATTTGTTCAATAAAATACACCAAGCCATCACGCATCCACTTTTCTTGCTCAACCATTTGCTCATACGCCAAGAGATTGTCTCTTAAGTTAGCAATAGCATGCTTAAGCAAAAAACACATGCCCTGACATGAGTCAGCCTCTTGAAG
>CAZLOM010000257.1:0-1679 GCA_964561185.1 uncultured Piscirickettsiaceae bacterium | reverse complement strand
TTACCAATTTCAAACATAACATCCTCATTTTTAAGTAAAAGATTACAAGCAAGCCGAACAGGATTCGCCACAGGTTGATGCTTTGTCTTTTTTGAACGCATCAATTTGATCAATGCTGGTCAATTCCGTATTGAATAACGCATCAATATAGGCTGAAAATTCATAATCGCAGAATCCATCAGTTGCGTTAATATCTCCCGATAGATACAAGGCTCTGGCACGACAACTACCACCACAAAACGATCTGATTAAGCACTCAGAACACTCTGGTCTTGAATAGGTGTGTAACGCTCTGGACTCTTCCAACACAGAAGAGGTTTTATAAATTTCAGATAGTTTTTTGTCTCTGATATTGCCCGCGGCGAACTCTGGCAAATGTACCATATGGCAAGAGTAAACTTGACCATCGTGACCAATGCTAATTTCACCATCACCAATCGCGCATTTTGTTGTACCGACATTTCTCATGTTGGCAAAATGCTCTCCTATTCCGCCGATGACATCAATATTTTTAGGAGTTTTTAACGCTTCAAAATATTCTACGCCAGAAAGCTCTAAGCCTACGGTGTCTTTGGCATTGCCTGCATCGAACAGGGGTTGAAAAGTTAATAAACTGCCATACTTATTTGCCATGGCTTCCACATTAGCGACGTTATGTGTGGTGACAACCATCGCAATTCGGACGTTAGCCCCCTGTTCGAGCAGTAGATCCACGGCTCTAATGGTCTTCGCAAGCGTTCCTTCGCCTCGATGGAAATCGTGAAATTCTTCCGTTGTGCCATCAATCGAGGTTCTAATGACATCAAAAGTTTTAGCAATGTATTCAGCATTATGTTTATGAATTAAGGTAGCGTTGGTCATCAAGTGTGTGTAAAACCCAACTTCTCGGCAATACTCTGCAATTTTACCAAAATTCTTATTGAGCATTGGCTCACCACCCGTCAATGAGATTTCCATGTAGTCATTCATGGTTTTTAGGTCGTCAATTAAGGCTTTATACTCATCAAGTGACAACTGCTTGCCTTCTAAGGGTCTTTCTTCGGCATAGCAATAATTACAGGTCAGGTTGCAATCTCGACTTAGGTTGAGATGCACCGATCTGAGCGTTGGTTTTTGCTTCTCTTTCTTGTTTTTTCTGTAATTTTCTTCATTCAGAAAACCTGTTTCACAAAGTCTCTCGATAATGGTAATGACATCGTCTGTATTGGGATGCACAGCAGAGAGTTCTTCTCTGATTTGATCAATCGATCTTGTACCATCACACAGTTTGAAAGCAATGGCAGTGTTTTTATTCACCACAATCCAATCAGGACGAGAAGGACAAAGAAACAAAAACTTGTGATCTCTTTCGATCAGAACCGTATCATCTGGAAACTTTGGGAAAAGAGTGTTCATGAATATGCCTTGAATAGCGATTTATCAAAAAAGGATTGCCAACTTTTTAATATTAGCAATCCGATTAGATGTGTTACCTGATTATGCTGATACAGTTACTGACCACTGCAACTTCTGCTCAGACCGCATTGACCACCTCCACCTGAGCACTCTCTACTCATACCACATTGAGCACTAGCTTCTGCCATAGAAGCACTGACTACATACTTGCCTAATAAAAAGCCATCATTATTATCAACTTGGGTAACATGAAGTTGCATAGAGCCAAGGCTATACAAACTCAT
>CAZLOM010000256.1:0-1681 GCA_964561185.1 uncultured Piscirickettsiaceae bacterium | reverse complement strand
AAGATCATGCCAACTTCAAAGACCTGCTTGTCTTGTCCAAGGTATTTGGTGCTGTATTGGCGGTCTTGAATCTGTTTTAAGGCTGGATTGACCTTTTTTTTGCGGTAGGCTTTGGTTTTGTCAAGTTTGAATTCCATCACATATACCTTATCAGCAAGGAGCAGGGTCATGTCGGCTTGACCGTGGTTAGTGATGTCTTCGGGAATGATGATGACGTTTAGACTGGCAAAAAAGGCATAGAGAACACTCGCGTAGTAGCCTTCTGTTTCTGCGAGATCATAATGCGTAAAATTACGCCATGGCATGGCAGAAAATAAGCGTTGAATCGTTTGTTCGAGTGCAACTAAATCGCCAATGATTAACTGTTGATGGGTTTGCTTTTGAAAGGGTAAATACTTATCTTCAGTGAGTTCTGAGTAAGCAAAAATAAATTGATCATTTAATGCCTTAGTGACTTCTTTATTAGGGATTTTAAGATGGTAGTAGGTAAAATCATCGAAACCAATTTCGGTACGACCAATGGTCAAATAACCTGTTTGATAGAGCAGGGTAATCGGATTGATATGATCTATCTCAAACGCATTCAGAACCTCTTCTCCAACCTCAATATCGGTTATTTGGGGTAAGAAATAACGGTTTTCCTTAAAAAGTTTCAATAAGAAATGTGGACTACCAGAAGTAAACCAATAACTACGAAAATGCTGTCCTTGATCAATAAACAGAAGAATGTCGTACGGGTTATAGACCGAGTCTCCTAAAAAGTTATAACCGTTATACCAGCGTTTAAGTCTGTCCCAATCCACCCCAGCAAGGTGATCAGCAAAGGTGGTTTCTAGATCGTGCTGTGTGTAACCGCAGAGGGTCGCATATCGCGGATGCAGGCTAATATCTTGAATCTGATTCACGCCAGAAAATAAGCTAACCTTACTGAAGTTAGTCACACCCGTCATGAGAATAAACTGAATATGCGCATCTTGTGCTTTCATCACGGAATAGAAGTTTTTTAGTTTTTCTCGAATCTGGTCAGCCATCTTGAGGTTAAGAATGTTATCTAAAATCGGTTTGTCATATTCATCAATGAGGATAACAACCTTTTGTCCAAAGGTTTCGTGAGCAGTCAAAATAACCTGCTCAAAACAGCCGCTTGGATCGTTTTTATCCAATAAATCGTTGCAGTCTAATCCCAGTCGTTTCATATTATCTTGCAAAATGAGGTTAAGGCGATGCTTAAACTTCTCAAGAGTGTCCATTTCACCTGCCGCAAAATCAATGCGAATCACAGGATAAGCCTTATCCCAATCCCATTTGTCATCAACATACAGGCCTTCAAATAACGCTTTATTCCCTTCAAACAACTCCTTAATCGTGTCCAATAACAAGGATTTACCAAAACGACGTGGGCGAGAGAGGAAATAACGTCCTGCTTGATCCGCTAATTCAGCAATCAAGGGGGTTTTGTCGATGTAGAGGTAATCGCCTTCACGAATAGAGGAAAAGGTCTGAATACCAATGGGGAGCTTTTTGAGGGTCATAATGGGGTGGGGCTATCTATAAGGTTATTTTTCTCATTTTAGCATAGATGCTTGTATGACGGACGTTAATGCCTAGATGGTAAACAATGTAATCATCCGTCCACACACAAACCAACAGCCTTTTCAATTGCTTCCGCGCTGTTGGTGAG
>CAZLOM010000255.1:0-1701 GCA_964561185.1 uncultured Piscirickettsiaceae bacterium | reverse complement strand
TACCGAGAGGCGATCAGCCAAATAGCGATGTGGCGCACTGGCAAGCAGTTGTTGAGTATAGGCTTGTTGTGGTTGGGTTAAAATTTGTTCGGTTGTGCCTATTTCAATGATTTCGCCCGCTTGCATCACCGCAACCCGATGCGCTACCCGAGGCACAATCGACAAGTCGTGGGTGATAAACAAGTAAGAAACGCCCATTTTTTGTTGTAATTCTTCCAGTAGGGCTAAAATCTGACCGCGGACGGTAACATCTAAGGCACTGGTAGGTTCATCACAAATAATCAGCTTCGGGTTGACGGCTAGGGCACGTGCAATACCGATACGCTGTCGTTGTCCGCCAGAAAATTCATGCGGATAACGATATTGATGTTCGGGGGTTAAGCCAACTTTGCTGAGTAAGGCTTCGACTTGCAGGTCACGCTCGTCAGGATTGCCAATGGCTAAACTGTCCATGCCTTCACGAATGATTTGACCGACTGTCATGCGAGGGTTAAAGGCACTAAAAGGGTCTTGGAAAACCACTTGCAAGGCTTGACGTAGTGGACGCATGGCGCGTTCAGAAAGGGGTAAAATATCCTGACCCAAAAAGGAGACTCGTCCTCCCTGTGCTGGGATGAGTTTTAACAAGGCTTGGGCAAGGGTTGTTTTACCACAGCCAGACTCACCCACGAGAGCCAGCGTTTCTCCTTTCGCAATACTGAAGTTGACACCCCTAACGGCTAGGGTTGCAGGTTGACGTTGGAGCAACCAACCCTTGCGTCTGCCCGTGAAAGAAACGGTCAGTTGTTCGGCTTGTAGAATAGGCGGTTCAGTGCTGTGAAGGGCTGGTTTGATGCGTTGATGCGGTAAGGCATTGGCGATCAGGTCTTTGGTATAGTCATGGCTGGCTTGGTGGAAAAAGGTGTCGATCGGTAAGGTTTCAAGGAGTTTACCATGATACATCACCCCCACACGATCGGCGAGCTGGGCAACCAGTCCCATGTCATGGGTAATGAAGAGAATCGCCAAGCCACGTTGACGTTGAATGGACAACAGCAATGCGAGCACTTGCGCTTGAATGGTCACATCTAAAGCGGTGGTTGGTTCATCGGCGATGAGCAGTTCTGGCTCACCTGCCAACGCCATGGCAATCATCACCCGTTGTTTTTGTCCGCCTGAAAGTTGATGCGGATACCAAGCCTGTCGTTCTTCAGGGTTAGGAATGCCAACCTCCGTTAAGAGATCAATGACACGTTGGCGTTGTGCATGACGATCTAACTGAGTATGGAGTTGCAATACTTCAGCGATTTGCGTCCCAACGCGCATCAGAGGGTTCAATGCAGTCATAGGCTCTTGGAAAATCATGCCAATCCGTCCACCCCGTATCTTGAGTAACTGTGACTCAGGAAGACTGTCTAGTCTGAGATCGGTGAGGGTGATTTGACCCGCTGTGCTCATGTTTGGTGGAAGCAATCGCGTGAGTGCAAGCGCGGTTAAGGATTTGCCTGATCCAGATTCACCCACCAGTGCAAAGATTTCTCCAGCGTTAATACAGAAAGAAACGTCATCTACCAGTTTTTTACCCTCTTGTAATTGAATAGACAAATGATCAATACTAAGTACAGGTTGAGCAGGTGATGGCATAGCGTAAGTCCTGAGGCAAAAGGGTCTGGATACAAGTTTGGGTCTGAGTATAATAGAGCCGATAGCATTGCGCAAGGG
>CAZLOM010000254.1:0-1738 GCA_964561185.1 uncultured Piscirickettsiaceae bacterium | reverse complement strand
TGTAGGTGTTTGATCATATTGTATAGCCCATTACTTCGACTGGGTGAAAGGTGTTGTAATAGCCCGATTTTGCCCAGAAAATCCAGCGGTGTGCTGAGGATTTCTTCAGCCGTTGCGCCTTCATACACTTTCAGCAGTAGCGCGATCATACCCGAAACAATGGCGGCATCACTTTTCGCAGACAGGTGAAATCGCCCGTCTTTGATTTCCGTATATAGCCATACTTGCGATTGGCAACCATGAATGCGATTGGCTTCTGTCTGCCAGTCGGGCGAGAAATCGGGCAGTTTTTTACCCATATCAATCAGGTATTGATAGCGGTCTTTCCAATCCGTAAAGAATTGAAAACGGTTAATCAGTTCATTGATGGTGGTTTGTATGGGGGTTGTTGCACGCATTCGCTAAAATTCCATTGTCATTGTGTGAGGATTTGCGCTACATTATAGCCATTCGGCAAGCGTTAGGGGTGTTTTTGCACGACTAAATTCCGTGTCTGTGGTTTGTTTAAGCGTTAACTGTTCATCGTGAAAAGGAAAAGAGTATGCAAGTGTTACAAACAAAAATGAATCGTCGTTATCTTGTGAAGGCTGGATTGGGTGTAGGAGCCATGGCAATGGCGGGCACGTCGGTGTTGAGTCCACTCTATGCCGCTGATGACATGGTTGTCAAAGGTCCCAATGTACCTGACATTGCGCCAGTCAAGATTTCTAACCATTGCTATGTCATTATTGCTAAAGACCCAGAGCCAACCCCAGAAAACCAAGGTCTGTTTTCTAACATGGGCTTTATTGTGACCCAAAAAGGCGTTGTGGTATTTGACTCAGGGGCTTCGGTGCAGATTGGTGAAATGTTGATCCGTCAGATCAAAAAAGTGACCGATAAGCCCGTCATTAAAGTGTTTAACTCGCATATTCATGGTGATCACTGGTTAGGAAATCATGCGTTTGTTCAAGCCAATCCTGCTGTTGAAATCTACGCGCACGAAAATATGCATAAAGCAATTAAAGAGGGTGCAGGTGAATTTTGGGTAGGATTACAGGCTCGTGCAACCAATAATGCCACGGCTGGTACGGTGGTTACGCCTCCCAATCAAGTTCTTAAGGGCGGGGAAGTCTTTGACCTTGGTGATACTTTGATTCGCGTTCACTATTACGGCAAATGTCACAGTGATTCTGATATTTGCTTAGAAGTGACTGCCGATAAAACCGTTTATGCTGGTGATATTCTTATGGTAGGGCGCGTTGCCAATATGGACGATGGTAGCTATATCGGTTCTATCGAAGGCATCAAACAGCTACAACAAGATACGCAAGCCGATAACTATGTACAAGGACACTATAAATTTGGGCCTAAGCAAGCGGAGATTTATTTGGAATTCTTAGAAACCCTGTACAACAGTGTGTTGGCTTATCAAAAAGAGGGGTTAAGTGCCTCTGATATGAAACCACAGGTGGTTGAGAAGTTGAAAAAATTCCGTGATTGGGTTGGTTTTGATGCCATTATTGGGCGTTACATCGCGATTGCTTATACTGAGGCAGAGGCAAATAGTTTCTAGGTCAAGCATCATTTTGGTGATCTTGTCCTACTCTTGTCATAAAAGCCCGCAATTTGTGGGCTTTTATCGGTTCAAGGGCAAGCATTCTGTGACTAATCCTGCTATAATCTTTGAAAATGATATTTTTGATAATCTCTTTAGGGTTGACACTGTTCATGAATCGTCCATCTAGTTTAACGAAAG
>CAZLOM010000253.1:0-1776 GCA_964561185.1 uncultured Piscirickettsiaceae bacterium | reverse complement strand
AAAAAATCACTTGATTTGAATCGTTTTTTACGCTAAAGTTTTAGCGTTATCAGTCGATAACGCTATCGCAGAAACTATCTGCGGGAGGAAAAATATATGGAAATCAGTGCAAACAGTGCCGTTAATGCGGTACTTGAACAAAAGCAGGCGCAAACGATGCAACAGATTCAAGTGTCAGTATTAAAGAAAGCAATGGACATGAACAGCCAATCTGCTATCGGCTTGATTAACAATATCACCAATGCACCTGCACCCTCAGCTCTGCAAAGTGTTAATGCTAATCTTGGTAGCAAAATTGATGTGAACGTCTGAACTAGAGAGTACACAAAGGAATTGCTGACGACTCACTCTCGTCAGCCCCCTTTCTTGTTTCATTTTCCCCGTTACTCATAAGCTGTCATCTTTTCTTATTCATTTCCTTATGCTATCCTTAGGCGTTTCCAAGACACGGCAGAATAACCTGTTTTTCTTGGCTGTTACTTTGGAGCAAAAGCATGAGCATTGCCGTTTACCCAGGCACCTTTGATCCCATTACTGCTGGTCATATTGATTTGATTGAGCGTGCCAGCAAACTTTTCGAGCACACCATTGTTGCTGTGGCAGAAAGCCCTGCCAAACATCCTCTTTTTCCCTTCACTCAGCGCATTGAGTTATGCCAAGCGTGCTTGTCTCATCTTCCCAACGTGCGCGTGATCGGTTTTACAGGGTTGTTGGTCAATTTTGTGGAACAAATGAACGCTCAGGTATTATTGCGCGGGCTCAGAGCCGTTTCTGATTTTGAATATGAGTTTCAACTGGCGAGCATGAACCGTCGATTAAATGCCTCTATCGAGACCATATTTCTCACCCCCGCAGAACAGTATGCCTTTATTTCCTCTAGCCTCGTACGTGAAATTGCTCGTCTCGATGGCAACATCAGCGAGTTTGTGGCAGAACCTGTGGCACAAGCTCTAAAAGTACACTTCTCACACCAAAACAACATCATGATGGGTTAGTCAATGAATATTCCTTACCTAACAAGACGCGCTCTAACCCTCTGGAAACGCACCGCATGGGTCTCTGGTTATCTCAGCAAGCGACTGCTGCTACGTTTACTTTCGAGCATGCACTTATTGTCGGACAACGACAACGTAACCCCAAAACACTTTTCACTGCCTCAAGGTAAACGACTTGTGGTGCTTGCGCCTCACTCAGATGATGAAAGTATTGGTTGCGGTGGATTATTATTGTCTTACCCTGCACAATCGGAAGTGATCTGCTTAACCGATGGCTCTCGAGGCGACCCAAACATTCCCCGTGAGGAATTGATCGCCATTCGTGAAGGTGAACTCGCTCAAGCACTGACTTTTGCAGGCGTGGCAAGCTTCCGTTTTTTAGGTATTCCCGACCAAGGAATGGCACAGGGTTACGATCAGTTTTCGAGCCTTGATCTGTCACAAGTCGATTACGTCTGTTTGCCTAACTTCCTTGATCAACACCCTGATCATAAGGCAGTCACCCACCTCTTGCAGAGATTACTCAGAGAAAAAGCCTATAACCCACAACTGAAAATCGTGTTTTATGAAGTGTGGGGAGCCTTACCTGTTTGGAATTACTATACCAACTTGTCCCCTGACTTACTGAGCAGAAAAACCAAGATGATTGGTTACTTTGCCTCGCAAATCAAACAGATCAACTATGCTGAACGGCTCACAGGCTTGCATGTTTATCGAGGCATCGTGGTCGGACAACCTGCTGTTGAAGCCTATTTGGTCATGGATGTGTTAGATTTCTTAG
>CAZLOM010000252.1:0-1783 GCA_964561185.1 uncultured Piscirickettsiaceae bacterium | reverse complement strand
AACTCCACCACCCCATCACGCCATTGACTGGCTTGAAAGCCTTGAGCGCGTAGCCAGCTGACCGCATCTTTAGCGTATAGACAGAAAGGGCCCCGACAATAGGCAACGATTGGAACTTCTTTGCTGAGTTGCACCGCTTTATCGGAGAGTTCATTAATCGGAATAGACTGGGCATTAGGTAGGTGTTCATATTGATACTCTACCAAGGGGCGAACATCAATGAGTTGGATTTGCTTGTTTTCGGCAAGGGTTAATAAGGTATCGATAGAAGTAATCTGTTGTTCTTGATGAGGAGATTGTTGATTCAGTGCTTGCGCGAGTTCAGGAATTTGATCTGTGGCTAATTGATGTAAGATCACCCACAATTGAGCGATTTGCGCATTCGCCAATTGATAACGTCTGTGTTTGCCCTCGTTTGTAACGGTAACACAGTTTGCTGTTTTCAAGGCTTGTAAATGAGAACTCGTTAGCGCAATACTCATTTCTGTTTCTGCGGCTAATTGCTCTACGGTTTTGGGTGCTTGAGCGAGTAATTCTAGTAATTCTAATCGTTTAGGGCTGGCAATTGCTTTTGTTAGGGTGGCAACATATCCAAATAAGTGATCTTTGATGTGGCGATTGGTATTCATAACCTGCTTCTGTCGTGAAAAGAAACCCTATCTCCTTATAAGAGATAGGGTTAAAGCTTTCTATTAAAAGCTTTCTATTATAGGTTACTTCATTGATTGTTGAATCGCCACGGCAACATCTTCATTAAATAAATCGGCAAAGAAATGATCTGCACCATCAATGCTCATCACCGTTACTTGCTTGTTGTCCTTAACTTCAGCTAGGCGTGCTGGCAAATCTGGTACGGCTTGATCTTCTGTTGCGGTAATCACCAGCGTTGGTTTTTGAGCTGTTTTTAGCAGGGTTGGCGTATCAAACTGTGGTTTGACGGTATAGTAGTCAACAAACGCATCCGCAGATACTTGGGCTTGTTTGCAATAGATAAAATCAACGTCTTTCATCAAGCTATTGCCCTTACCAGCCTTAACCAACTGATTGGCTTGGTCTAATACCGTTGCTAAGGGTTTGTGATACTTTTCCTCATATTCTTGTGGCGATTGCTGTTTTCCTGTCGCTGGTGCGAGTAGCACCACGTTATGAATCATCTGGTCTTGTGCGTGTTCGCTCATGTACCATGCCATTTGATTACCGCCACGCGAATGTCCAACAACGGTAATTTGCTTAACGCCTTTTTGCGCTAACCAGTCTTGCCACAAGGCGATTTCCTTGAGGGCATCGGTGTGTTTGTGAATGTGAGGCACGGCACAATCGTATTCGCCATGACGGTTATCTAACCCTAAAGACAGATTCATGGATAACGAGCTCACCCCTTGTTTCACAAGATTCTGTTGTAAGTCAGCATACATTGAGCGTCCATTATGGGTTAAGGTGCCATGTAGCAATAGCACTACCTTATCCCCAAAAGCCTTACCATCGGCATATTCAACATTGGCATTGAGCGTTTTGCCTTGATGGCTCTGGGTAACTTCTTGTGCATGAGCAGATACACCGTAGCCAAGCGCGATGGCTAATAATAGCGAGAGTGGTTTTTTCATGAGTGCTTCTCCTTGTTTAGTAAGCATGATAAGTGGTTAGACTAAAGAAATGAAGTGATCTTGTCAAACTGTTGTTATTTTGTTTGATGTTTTTAGATGAGTTGGTCGATTTTTAGATGGGTATTTCCATTGCACCCACCAGCCTGACACCAGCATAGCGATACCGACAAGCCAAAAGG
>CAZLOM010000251.1:0-1806 GCA_964561185.1 uncultured Piscirickettsiaceae bacterium | reverse complement strand
TGGAAATAAAAAAGGATTTTTGTTATGTGTGGTATTTGTGGTGATTTAAGGTTTCATGGTGCGCCTGCGGTTGGAAACGTCATTCAACATATGCTGTCTGCTTTGGAGAGACGAGGGCCTGATGATCAAGGGGATTGGGTGTCTGGTAGTGTAGCCTTGGGTCAGCGTCGATTATCGATTATTGATTTGTCCTCAGCAGGTCATCAGCCGATGCTGGATGCTGAATTATCGCTGGTGTTTAATGGTTGTATTTACAACTATCCAGAACTGAGACAAACCTTAGAAGGGCTAGGGCATCGTTTTCAGTCGCATTCTGATACCGAGATTATTTTGAAAGGTTATCGTCAATGGGGATTAGACTGCGTTAAGCATTTTGATGGAATGTTCGCCTTTGCGTTATGGGATGAGCGTCAACAAAAGCTGTTTTTGTGTCGAGATCGTTTCGGGATTAAACCCTTCTACTATACCTTAGACGACAAAGGGATTCGTTTTGCCTCTAATACGCAAGCCTTATTGGCTGGTGGGTCGGTGGATAAAACCCTAGACCCCATTGCGCTACATCATTTGATGACCTTACATGCCGTTGTACCCGCGCCACGCACCCTATTGGCAGGCGTTCGTAAACTAGAACCCGCGCATTGGATGATTGTTTCACCGAGCGGAAAGCTAGAAAGCCGTCGTTATTGGTCATTGCAAGCGCAACGTCCTGCGATTGCCTTATCAGAAGCCGAAATGCTTGAGGGGACGTTGTATCATCTTAAAAACGCGATTAAGAAGCGTATGAACGCTGATGTCCCTGTTGGCGTTCTGTTATCGGGTGGGCTGGATTCTAGTTTGATTGTGGCATTATTGGCTGAGTTAGGGGCAAGTCATATTCCTACCTTTTCGATTGGCTTTGAAGACACGCCAGAAGAGCAGGGCAGTGAGTTCGAGTATTCCGATCAGGTGGTGGCTCAGTATGCCACAGATCATCACAAAATCTTAGTGCCTAACGCACAGGTCTTACCACGTTTACCTGAAGCCGTCGCGCAGATGAGCGAGCCGATGGTGGCTCAAGATGCCGTTGCCTTTTATTTGTTGTCTGAGCAGGTCTCTCAGCATATTAAGGTGGTGCAAAGCGGGCAGGGTGCGGATGAAGTCTTTGGGGGCTATTTCTGGTATCCGCAAATGCACTTGGCAGAGGGGGAAGATGTCTTAACGCGATTCTCCAGTCGTTATTTTGATCGTACGCATGAGGAATGGTTGCGTGCGGTGAATCCTCATCATCATGTAGGTGATGTTACGGGGGATTATGTACGTGATATGCTCAGTCAGTCAGGTGCTGATACTTATTTAGATCAGGTTCTGCGTTTTGATACGACCACCTTGATTGTCGATGATCCGATTAAACGGGTGGATAATATGACCATGGCGTGGGGATTAGAAGCCAGAACGCCTTTTATGGATCATCATTTGGTTGAGTTTGCGATGACTTTACCCCCTGAATTTAAGTTAAGAGAGCAGGGTAAGTATCCCTTAAAAGCCTTATCTCGCGGACGTTTACCTGATTCGGTCATTGATCGTAAAAAAGGTTACTTCCCGATGCCAGCCTTAAAGTTTGTACGTGGCGCGTTTTACGATTTCATGGCAGATATTTTGAACAGTCGCTCGGCACGAGAAAGAGGGCTGTTTAATACCCAGTATCTTGATTTACTCTTAGCAGAACCCGACAAACACTACACCGCTATTTTAGGCTCAAAACTCTGGCACGCGGCATTGTTGGAACTTTGGTTGCAAACGAATGTGGATGGGCGTTGAGGTTTGTCA
>CAZLOM010000250.1:0-1821 GCA_964561185.1 uncultured Piscirickettsiaceae bacterium | reverse complement strand
ATGTAGCTGTGATACCACTTAACAGCAAAGGCATTGCCTGCTCTGTCCTTCGCTCGCACGACAGAGCCTTGCCCACCCTGTGCAAGATGCGCGTCAAGCGTGTATTGTTCGCCTGTTTCGCCTGAAAATACAATATTGTTTGCCATAGTGGTTATCCTTGTGTTGGGTTAATCGGTGCGGTGGGATTAGGCGCAGAAGGTGCTGGTTTGGGTGTGCGAGAGAAGTTCGGAAACAGCACAACACAGCCCATGTCATCACCAACGCCATCTTTGCTCCATTGGGCTAAATGCTGAGGCAGTACGCCTGCTAACCAGTCAATGCCTTGGGTTTTCGCATTGTCGTAAATGCTCTTAATGGCTTTTTCGGTCGTATCGCCTAGAGAATCGGTCATGCCATCGCTGGTGAGAAGGAGCATTTTTAGCGTAACAGTTCCTTTAAGAGGATATTCTGTTTTAATTGGCATAATTTCTGTTCGCCATAAATATACAGCATGACGACTTACTGTACTATCTGTGCCAGTTCCAACGGACATATCAGGATTTTTTAACCGTTCTGAGATATGAATTCCTGAATTATTTTCGTAAGTTATAAAAATACTACTATCCCCCAAAGCCCCCAAAATCACCCAGTTTTCAAATACCACCGCTACCACAAGGGTTGTGCCATAGCGTCCTATTGAAGCTTCCGAATCTGCTGTGATGTTATCTTTTGGGGCATCTTCTTGTTGTGCATGAGCAATCACCCGCTCTTTCCAGTAGCGCATGAGTTGGCGTTGAAAACGGTCATTGATATCTTTTCGTGCGTTCGATAACAAATTTTTTTCATCGGTTTTTTTCAGCTCTACCAAACTCATCACCAAATCAGCGGCGGCTTGATGCACTGCCTCCATTGCCAAGTGTGCGCCTATCTCTGATCGGGTGTATTTATCACTGCCATGCCCATCGGCAACTGCCAACACCATATACGGCTGACCACGGTAAAACTGTTGCGTGACCATGCAGGCATCTTGACAGGGTTGTTCCTTATCAAGATGCGATGCGCCTGTGGGGCAGGTAACAAGGGCTTGGGTCTTGCCGAGCGAGAGTCGCATGATCTCTAAAGACCCGTTTGCCATTAGAACACCTCCGATGCGTCAACCTTACCTGTTTGTAAGAAAGGATCAATTTGCAGGCTTTGTTTGGGGATATGCACAGGTGATAGCGTGCCACTGCCTGAGCCTGATTCTTTCGATTTTGACGAAGACAAGGAAGCCACGACGCTGACCAGTTTAATGTACTGCACCAGCTTGGCAGGTGTGTCGGCATCTAGGGTTTCGAGGTTGCTTTCTTGGCGTAAATAGGGCGAAATAAAGGCATCGAGTTCGTCCTTGTCGTAATCATTTTGTTGATCACCAATACCAATGGAAATACGAACGGCTTTTGCGCCCCAAGGGGAAGCGTTTAAGGCATCAAGTGCTTGTTGATATTCGCCATCTCGGTCGGTGCTACACCCGTCTGAAATGAGAATACACACAGGCGGAACATTACGTGTACCAATACTATTCACATCTAAGGCTTGGGTGAGCAGATTAACCGCTTGAGCGGTCGAAGTTGAACCACCGTTAGCATTCATGTCTTGCCATTTGAATTGGTCAATCGGAACAGGTGCTGGACCAATATGCCATTCAGCTTTATCACCAAAGCGAATCGCACGCATATAGATTTTCACCCGTTCGGTGTCTTCAATGCGTTGAATTTCGGGTAATACTTCACGAATCGCCCAATTGACCTTTTGGATTTTAGTACCCATCATCGACCCTGACCAATCCACCAGCCAGAAAAA
>CAZLOM010000249.1:0-1931 GCA_964561185.1 uncultured Piscirickettsiaceae bacterium | reverse complement strand
TCACTCTATCGAAACAGGCACATCATGACCATGCAATTTGAGCAGGGCGTGACGTTTGGCTATTTTTAAGTCTTCAACCACCATCTCCGCACACATTTCCTGTACGGTAATTTCTGGTATCCAACCCAGTTTTGCTTTTGCTTTTGTTGGATCGCCTAACAAGGTTTCAACTTCAGCAGGGCGGAAGTAACGCGGGTCAATACGAATAACCACATCACCTACTGATAAAGCAGGAGCATTTTCACCTGTAATGGCTGAAACAATCGCGACTTCATCCACGCCTTCGCCCTCAAAGCGTAACGCTATGCCCAACTCTTGTGCAGACCATTCAATAAACTGTCTAACCGAATACTGTACGCCTGTCGCAATCACAAAATCTTCTGGATGATCTTGTTGCAACATCATCCACTGCATCCGCACATAGTCTTTGGCATGACCCCAATCACGCAACGCATTCATATTACCCATATACAAACAAGACTCTAAACCTTGGGCGATATTCGCCAAGCCACGGGTGATTTTACGGGTAACGAAAGTTTCACCTCTGCGAGGCGACTCATGGTTGAATAGTATCCCATTACAGGCATAGATACCATAGGCTTCACGGTAATTGACCGTAATCCAGTAGGCATACATTTTCGCAACGGCATAAGGTGAACGAGGGTGAAATGGCGTTGTTTCTTTTTGTGGAATTTCTTGTACAAGACCATACAACTCAGAAGTTGATGCTTGATAAAAGCGCGTTTTCTTTTCAAGCCCTAAAAAACGAATCGCTTCTAACAACCGAAGCGTACCGATCGCATCCACATCAGCGGTATATTCTGGTGACTCAAACGATACAGCAACATGCGACTGTGCGCCAAGATTATACACCTCATCAGGTTGAACTTCCGCCAAAATACGGGTAAGATTCGATGAATCGGTCAAATCACCGTAATGCAATTTTAAGCGAGCATTTTCGACGTGAATGTCTTGAAAGATGTGATCAATCCGCTGAGTATTAAATAAGGATGAACGGCGTTTGATACCATGAACTTCATAACCCTTTTCAAGTAGCAACTCAGCTAAATAAGAACCATCCTGCCCCGTAATCCCTGTAATAAGTGCTTTTTTCATATCACCAACCTATATAATCTGCTTTAACAAAGCCTTTGCCGCTTCAAACAACGCCTTATTTTCTTTTTCTACCCCATTGGTTGGATTGAGCAAATACTGCAATAAGGGTTGAGCCTCAGCCTTCTTACCCAGCCGAATCAAAGACTCAGCCAACAAAAAACGAGAACGATGAAAGCTGGGTACTATCGTCAACACACGATAAAAACAAACCGCCGCCTGATCAAAGCGTACCTGCTTAGTATATAAAAACCCTAACTGATGATAAAGAACATGTACACCAAGTTCATTGGCATAATGCTGAACACACGCCTCATAAAACTGAATTGCACCCGCTAGGTCATTCTGCTTATATAAATCATCACCCACATTAAACGCATCCAACAAACGCATCTTATCCGCTAATAATGGATGACGAGAAGAACCTGATACCAGATCAGAAAGGCTATTGACAGGCATTGCACTTCGCTTAGACATGACAGGAAGGTTCGTATAATCCTGCTTAACTTGCGCTAAAGCAGTCTGCCGCTTATCTACAAGCTGACCCTGTACAGGAAAACGTGCATAAACATACGCCAACTGCTCAACAGAAAAGCTATCTTCTGCCCGACCATCCTCCAGATGAGACACAGCCCCTCGTACAGGCAAGTAGCAAATGGGATAGTCTTTAAGCACATCCAACAAAAACACCCAATCTTCATACCCAATGTCTTCGTGAAAATGCTTGTTGGCTAGGGTATGAGCGCGATAAACAACCGTATTGTTAGGTAAGAAATTTTTCACCCATAACTGGCTAAAATCCGCAGACTTAAAAGATT
>CAZLOM010000248.1:0-1952 GCA_964561185.1 uncultured Piscirickettsiaceae bacterium | reverse complement strand
AACACCTCATCTCGCTAACTTTTTTATTGGCACTGCGTAGATGAGGGTCGGTGAGTTGCTTAGAGTGAAAACATCTGACCATAATGAAAGGGGGCAGGAACACCTCGGTCAAGCATGATTTTTTCGGGTGGGAAGTTGATGCGTTGATAAGCAATGGCACCCACAACCTTGGGTAACATATCATGCTCTACCGCTAAGACACGTTTGGCAAGACTTTCTGGCGTATCACCTGCTTGGACATAGACATCACCGTAAGCAATGAGCGGTCCACCATCTAACTCAGCGGTGACATAATGCACCGTCGCACCATGACGTTCATCGCCTGCTTCTAAAGCGCGGGCATGTGTATGCAGTCCCTTGTGTTTTGGCAGAAGGGAGGGATGAATGTTGATGATGCGATTTTGCCAACGATACACAAAGTGTTCGCTTAACACGCGCATAAATCCTGCCAAGACAATCAAGTCAGGATTGATACGCGCAATCACTGAACTTAAATCAATCTCGAAATCTCTGCGATCCTCATAGTCTTTACGATTGACCACAAAGGTGGGAATCATTGCTTTGTGGGCACGTTCTAAGCCTTTGGCATCAGGGTTGTCAGACACCACCAACCCGATTTGATAAGGGAAGTAGCGTTCATTATCAATCAGGCTTTGTAGATTAGAGCCACTGCCCGACACCAAGACAACCACGCGCAAGGTCGGGCGACGCGCCTCGAGCATAGCCTTAGCAATATCACCATGATGGCGAGCATCATTGTCAGACATATTTATTTCCTTTCTGTTGCAGGCTTGGGACGAATTAGCGTAAATCAACCTGATGCTCATCGCCTTCGCGCTGACGAATCTGTCCGATGGTAAAGACGGTTTCGCCCTGTGATGCCAAGTGTGCTTTCGCTTGCTCTGCATCCGCCTGACTCACAACGACCACCATGCCAATACCACAGTTAAAGGTGCGGTGCATTTCTTTGAATTCCACTTGACCTTGTTCTTGCAACCAGTCAAAAATCGCAGGGCGAGACCAAGTTGTGTGATCCAATTGAGCGGTGACATTACTTGGTAAAACACGCGGAATATTTTCTAATAACCCACCACCAGTGATGTGTGACAAGCCCTTAACCTTGACTTGTTGCATGAGGGATAATAACGGCTTGATGTAAATTTTTGTTGGTGCCATGAGTGCGTCTTTGAAGGTGTGACCATCAAACGAATCACTTAAAGCAATCCCACTACGCTCAATGATTTTACGCACCAAAGAGTAACCATTAGAATGTACCCCTGAGGAAGCAATACCGAGAATCACATCGCCATCAACAATGCTCGTACCGTCAATCAACTGATCACGTTCTGCAATCCCCACCGCAAAACCAGCAAGATCATAATCACCTGAGTGATACATGCCCGGCATTTCAGCGGTTTCGCCACCAATTAGGGCGCAACCTGCTTGACGACAACCCTCTCCAATCCCTGCAATCACATCACGCGCCACTGCGACTTCTAGTTTGCCTGTTGCGTAGTAATCTAAGAAAAACAATGGCTCTGCACCTTGCACAATCAAGTCATTCACACACATGGCAACCAGATCAATCCCGACGCTGTCATGCGCCCCAGAGTCGATCGCCAAGCGCAATTTTGTGCCTACCCCATCTGTTCCTGAGACCAATACAGGATTTTTATACTTAGCCAAATCTAGGGCAAACAAAGCACCAAACCCCCCCAAACCCCCAACAACTTCTGGACGAAGAGTACTTTTGGCAATGGGTTTAATGGCATCAACCAATGCCTCACCAGCATCAATATCAACACCAGCGTCTTTGTAGCTCAATGGAGTAGCAGTCATGGAACATCCTTTTTTCGATGAAAACTGACGATAAAAAATAAGAAAAAAGCAGGCACAGACAAGGTCACAGATAACCTTTGCACCGTATCCTGACAATATAATGCTTTTCTGGC
>CAZLOM010000247.1:0-1984 GCA_964561185.1 uncultured Piscirickettsiaceae bacterium | reverse complement strand
TAGAAAATCCTCCCTTTATCGCCTACGGTCAGCCAGATTATCCGTGGCGTTTTCTCACAATAGATTAACAGAAAAATTGGCGGGAGCCGCTCACCAAGCAAGCCAACCTCATTAATCTAAATGTTCAACAAGTTGAACGAAATGCGCCAACAAGTGCCGTTTGTGTTGATGTGTTTCGTGATTTAAGCGTTCTTTGACCATGCTTGCCATAGATAGCATGGCGTGATGACAAGCATCTAAAGCTGTGTTGGCTTGTTTGAGGGTTAAATCACAACCTTCTGTCGCAAAACGCAGTAAGGCTGTTTTACTTTGCCAGCGTTTAGTGCCTTGTAAGGTCAGTGCCATCATGTCTTGTGGCAAGTAAAAACTCGTGGAAACCACATCAAACGCTGGTGCTAACCACACATTATGGGCATCGGTATAGAGTACACCAAAGTTTTTAAGATGCGCGTCGCCATTCTGCAACCAGTGATTCATCACCATCATTTTGAAATACTGCAACAAAGCAGTCTGTCGATGAGCTGGAGAAACAAAGGTTTTAATGGTTTTAGCTAACTGTTCATAACTGCCTTGATATTTATCATCACGGCGCTTGGCTTGTAGTACACACATATCTTCAAAACCAAGCCCCGTGCCATCGGCGTTACGATCAAACCGCCTCATCATGAAAAGCCGTTCATCGTCAGATAGAAAAAATTCTGGTACGACAATACCCGCTAAACGCACGGCACTCATACACAGGTATTCATTAAGTGCCAACTCAGGATAATCATCACCCCACGTTTTAACAATAATGTCTTCATAAGCCAGCGTGGCTTTATCTTCCACTGTAGCCAATACTTTAGGTTGTACGCCACTGAGGGGGGATGAGAGCGCAAAGCGCACTACCAACGACTGAAATAGGTCTTTTTCTTGATTGTGTAATAAGGTGTCTAAGGTTAAACCTGTCTGAGGTGCTACAGGCTGTTCCTGATAAGTTAATCGACCTTGCTGGCTTGGTGCCAATAACGCTAAAAGACCAAAATCATCGGTGGCGGTTAATTTAGAAAAATGCTTTTTGATAACCGATAGCAAATAACCTTCAGGCAGGTGCATTTCAAATATCGGCATCAAATAGGGTAAGGCATAGTTCTTCGATCTGACAGGCATGGTCAGTGATACAGCCTGAGCGGGCTCTTCACTCGTGTAAGAAAATAGGATTTCTTTAGCCTCTCGCTCCAACACACCAGAGGTTCGGTTGTTAACCCATACGGTAAGTTTCGTTTGCATCAAGTAACTCTTCGAGGGTGGGGAGAGCGGATTTGGGTTTCACTGTGAGCTGATAACCGTAGTAATCGAGCAGTTTAAGCAATTTTTTGACCCCCATATCGACAGATCTACCGTTTTCGAAAGCATTGAGCGTCGCTCGAGAAATACCAATGTTATTGGCGACTCGTTGCTGTGTTTGCTTGGTCTCTTGACGCAAATTGGCACACAGCACGCCTAATTCTGAATAATCCATAAGCATAAATTGTAAAAAATAATTTACAATTTATAGAAAAAACACATAAAAGTAAAGTATTTTTTACAAAAATATAATCACTAAAGGGTTAAGGAAATTCTTTATCGGAAGTTTCGGCATCACTGATTGCCGTAGCGCAGTTGTTGGTCTAGTCGCTCTGGGTGTGAGCAGATGACTCACACGACAATCATATAGCGCGATTGTGTGTGAGAGTAACCCTAAGTTTCTCTTAGCTAGGTAAGATAGTTGAGATGATGCCCTCAAAACCGCTTTATCTCCCTTGGGTAATGCTTCTTGCACCCAGTTTATCGCTGGGGGCTTTGGCTTTTTCCTATTTGTCTTTTATTCCTTCTGCCGTGTGGATGTGGTTGGTTGGTGTCTGTCTGTTATTGTCTGTCTTGTCCTTGAGTTTGTTGAAATCAGGGCGCGTCTTGTCTTGGTTGGTGATGGGCTTTTCTTTAGGTGGATTGCTGATGTATCAAC
>CAZLOM010000246.1:0-1990 GCA_964561185.1 uncultured Piscirickettsiaceae bacterium | reverse complement strand
TGCGGTAAAATAGCGCACATATTTTATTCCATACTTCTCCACGCCCATGAGGATTTACTCAGCATGACACAAACGAACAACCGCCGATTACTCGTTACCAGCGCACTTCCCTACGCCAATGGTCCCATTCATTTAGGACATCTGGTAGAGTACATTCAAACCGATATTTGGGTGAGATTTCAAAAACTCAGTGGTCAGGATTGTACCTACGTGTGTGCTGATGATGCTCACGGCACCCCGATCATGCTCCGTGCGCAGAATGAAGGCATTACGCCAGAAGCCTTGATTGGTCGCATTTGGCAAGAACACACACGTGACTTTGCTGGCTTTGGTATTGGCTTTGATCACTATCACAGCACGCACAGTGATGAAAACCGCACTTGCGCTGAAACCATTTATCTACGCGCTCGTGAAGCAGGGTTAATCAGCGAAAAAGAGATTGAACAGGCGTATGACCCTGTTAAAGAAATGTTCCTACCCGACCGTTTCGTTAAGGGTGAATGCCCTAAGTGTGGTGCTGGTGATCAATATGGCGACAGTTGCGAACACTGCGGAGCAACCTACG
The DNA here is from genome assembly GCA_964561185.1 of uncultured Piscirickettsiaceae bacterium. Classification (GTDB taxonomy): domain Bacteria; phylum Pseudomonadota; class Gammaproteobacteria; order Thiomicrospirales; family Thiomicrospiraceae. The sequence goes on along the minus strand of CAZLOM010000246.1, from coordinate 1,425 downwards.
ACCCATTAGACATGAAAAATCCAGTATCGACGGTAACTGGTGCAACCCCTATCGCTAAAACTTCTCGCCACTATTTCTTTGATCTGCCCAAAATGCAAGAATGGCTGTCCGCGTGGATTCGTACGGAAGGACGCTTACCAGAGCAGTTGGTGAATAAACTAGACGAATGGTTTGCTGATGGCTTACAACCTTGGGACATCTCTCGTGATGCACCCTACTTCGGTTTCCAAATTCCCGATACCGACAACAAGTATTTTTACGTTTGGCTAGATGCCCCGATTGGCTATATGGGCAGTTTCCGTGCCTATTGCGATAAAACTGGCATCAACTTTGACGACTATTGGAAAGCGGATAGCAATACCGAACTCTATCATTTCATTGGTAAAGACATTGTCTATTTCCATACCCTCTTCTGGCCATCTATGCTACACGCGGCTGGCTATCGTACGCCAACGGCGGTGTTTGCGCATGGATTCTTAACGGTGAATGGTCAGAAGATGTCTAAATCGCGCGGAACCTTCATCACCGCAGAAGCCTATTTGAAACATCTGCCTGCGGAAGCCTTGCGTTATTACTTTGCGGCAAAACTGTCAAGCCGTGTTGAAGACATTGACTTAAATTTAGAAGACTTTGTACAACGCGTCAACAGTGACTTGGTGGGCAAACTGGTCAACATAGCCAGTCGCTGTGCAGGATTTATTCACAAGTTTTTTGATGGTAAGTTGGCGGTGCTAGACGAAAATCATCGCGCCCTACTGATGAACTACCAAATGGCTGGGACAAATATTGCCCAACTCTATGAAAGCAGAGAGTTTGGCGCAGCGATTCGTGAAATCATGGCATTGGCAGATCAGGCGAATGCGTGGATTGCTGAGGTCGCCCCTTGGCAACTCGCTAAGGATGACAGCAAGCGAGAAGCCTTACACCAATCAACCAGTTTGGCGATCAATATCTTCCGCAACCTCATGATTTTCCTAAGCCCAGTGCTCCCAGAAATGGCACAGCGTGCGCGTGAATTTTTGCAAGAATCCAGTTGGATTTGTGCCGATGCGGGGCAAGCCCTAGAAGATCATACCATTGCCCCATACTCTGCTTTGTTTACCCGTTTAGACATGAAAGCGGTTGAAGCCATGATGACCGAAAACGCACAACAGGTTGCGGCACACTCAGCCCACAATAATGCGTCAACCACCTCAGTAGCAACCTCAACAACAACCACAAAACCAAAGGCAGAAGAAACCATGACAACATCTCCTGAAAAAACAGAGCTTGTCCTTGATCCCATTTCCGATGAGATTGCCATTGAAGATTTTATGAAAATTGACTTGCGTGTGGCAAAAATCATCAAGGCAGAATCCGTTCCAGAAGCCGATAAACTGGTGAAGCTGACATTAGATATTGGGGTTGGACAACGCCAAGTGTTTG
>CAZLOM010000245.1:0-2012 GCA_964561185.1 uncultured Piscirickettsiaceae bacterium | reverse complement strand
AGCGGTATCGTTTCAGAAGCACTGACGATATACCGCAGGAGATGCACAGAAGTCAGTAACTTACTTAACCTTTGCCATCAAAGAAAAACTTTTCACAAAAGGATTCGCTAAAGATGGGTTTTTGATCATAGAACCAAAATCACCCGAAGCAAACTTCATTTTACCAAAAGTTACTGCTGAACCTAAACCCACCATACCAGGAGGATCTCCCATCCATTTCTGCCATTGATCTTTCTTCGCACGCATATCCCAATCTAACGCTACGCCATCATATAAGCCCGCGTGAACGATCATGCCATTTTCCACTTTAACGTAAGCGTGTGCCGTTGCTTCACCTTGAAAGCCAACACCAATGGTGGTTGAAAAACCAACCTTAGCCAACTCACCAGAAACTTCTGGTGCTGAGTTCCACTCCTCTTTGTACTTGTTCATCCATTCTGCATCGAACAATTCCATAATGCTTACTCCTTAGTGTGGTTTGAAAGACAAGGCTATTCTAAAACAAAGTAGAAAAATACAACATCTGATTATTTTTATCATGGGATAAATTTATTATTGCGAACCTACTTTCCTTCATGCCGCTCGGCGCGTATAAGTGCGATTAGGACGTAAAATATGCTGTACCTGATCTAAAATTTCAGCACTCTGCTCCACAAATTGCGTCACCCCGTGAACAGCGGCTTCAGTCAGTGAATAGCCACCTCTAGCCACAAACCCTGCGATCATACCCGATAAGACTTCACTCATGCCTGTCACCATCTGAATATCATCGCCCATACGCAGTTCTTGACCGTCAAATACGAGGATGTTAAACCCTTTCAAAACGATCACCCCACCGTAGGTTTCTTGTAAGGTCGTCACTGCCGCAACACGGTCAGTTTCTACTTCAGAAATGGTGACACCCAGTAACTCAGCCGCCTCACTATGATTAGCAACCAATATCCAATTATCCGCATGCAAGGGGTTGGTTGCTAGTAAGCGCAACGCACCTGCATCGACAACCAATGGCTTTTGCGAAAAAACCACCTGTTGCCATAAACTTCTTGTCCAACCATCTCGACGCAATCCCGGTCCAATCAATACCACTGATGAACGTGAGGCAAGATCCTCCACATTTTGATCGGTATAAGCCATCAACTCTGGACACTTCATATTCAAAAATGGGGCGTGCTTGGCTAGAGTAATCACACGAACAAAATCTGCCCCTGCTACGGTTGCTGATTTAGCAGCCCACATGATTGAGTTTAACATACCCTCGTTGCCACCAATCACCAACACCTGCCCTTGAATATCACGGCGACGGCGCACATAACGTGCTTTAATATCGACTTGATCGGCTGAAACATCTGTTACAGGCTCATACACAGAAAATAGCTGAACATCAATTCCTAGGGTTTCAACATAAATATTGCCTGCATACTCTGGACCCTCGCCACTGGCTAAGCCAATTTTATTGGCAAGGAAAGAAACCGTATGAGTGGCCAAAATCGCGTTCTGCTCAACAATACCTGTATTCGCATTTAAGCCAGAAGGCAGGTCTAAGGCTAACATAGGTTTACGTAACTGATTGATACTGGTCATGATAGTTGACAGTTCACTACTCACTATCGGTACATCCTCTAAACCAAAAACAGCATCAATGCTGTAATCGGCATCAGAACACAAGCGCACATCATATGGTTTGGGCATTACGCCTAATGCAACCAACTCAGCTAAGGCTGTTGTTGTTGCTTCTGACTGTAATTGATTCGGCATAACCGTCATGCCAACTTTAACCTCAAAACCAGCCAAGTGTGCCAGTTGCGCAACAATAAAGCCTACGCCAGCATTGGTTCCCGAACCACAAAGTACATATATTTTCTTGGCGTTTGGAAACCACTGTTGCGCCCGCATAAAGGCACGCCACCCTGCTCGCTTAATCAATGCCAGTTCTGAGACACCAGAGGCTAACACCTTTTGTTTAACCTCTAAAATCTGCTCTGCTGTATAAAATTTCATGATCTTCACTCCCT
>CAZLOM010000244.1:0-2034 GCA_964561185.1 uncultured Piscirickettsiaceae bacterium | reverse complement strand
GATAGGCCAATTGGCAAAACGATCTCGGAAATTTTGTAAATGCTGATTGGTCAACAAGGTCGTTGGCGTTAACACCACCACCTGTTTTCCTGCATGAACCGCAATAAATGCCGCTCGCATCGCCACTTCCGTTTTACCGAAACCCACATCACCACAGATCAAGCGATCCATTGGGCGAGTTGAACACATATCTTGTTTGACAGATTCAATGGCACGCTGTTGATCTGGGGTTTCCTCAAATGGGAAACCTGCCGAAAATTTGAGATAATCGGCTTCTGGGTCAGCAAAGGCAATGCCTTTTTGTGCCGCGCGTTTGGCGTAAAGATCTAATAACTCTGCCGCGACATCTTTCACTTTTTCAAGGGCTTGTTTACGCGCTTTTTGCCATTTGTCTGTGCCTAAGCGATGCAAAGGTGCGTGTTCTGGGCTAGTTCCTGAATAGCGACTGATGGCATCTAAATGGGTCACAGGGACATATAAACGGTCAGCATTGGCATATTCTAACAGCACAAACTCTCGTGCAATACCACCATGATCAAGGGTTTCCAAGCCAAGGAATCGCCCAACCCCATGTTCAATATGCACCACAGGCGAGCCGATTTCCAATTCCGCCAGTGAGCGAACCCCGTCCATAAAGGCTTCGTGTACCGCTTTAGGGCGACGGCGTTTTTGTTGCACACGAGAGCCGTATAGAGTTTGTTCACTGAGCAGAACCCAATCCTCTAGCCAAAAACTCCGCATGATTGGGCTAACCATGAGATGCAAACCTGTGGTGTTGCAGGTGATGAAATCCTGCCAATCGGTAGCACGTGCAACGCTAATCTGCGACTTAGCCAGCAGTTCAAGCAATACCTCACGTCTGCCTGCCGACTCTGCCAAGAGCAGGAGTTTACGCTTGCCTTGTTCGGGTTGACTCAGCCAGTCTTTTAACCGCCAGAGACTATCAGGACGACTGGCATCGAGGCTGAGATCAGGTAGCGTTTTGCTGTGCCAATAGGCTTGACCACGACTGTGATCAGTACTGAGTAGGTGAATTTTGGGCAGTTTGTTTAACTGTTGTGAGAGCTCATCAGGGGATAAAAACAAAGCCGAAGGAGGTAACGCAGGACGATCCGTCATGTATTGCGCGATCTTCCAACGCTCTTGAGTTTCTTGCCAAAAGGTCTGACTGGCTTGAGCAATATCCTCTACCCAAACCACACGCATATTCGGGAGCAGATAATCACCGATGCTACTCAGTTCGGGATAAAATAAGGGCAGGTAGTATTCCAACCCACCGATCATTTGCCCTTGGCTAACGGTTTGATACAAGCGGTGATTGTGGTGAACCGTGGGGAAATGCTCACGCCACGATTGGCGGAACTGCACAATCCCTGCCTCATCTAAGGCGTATTCCTTCGCAGGCAGTAGGGCGATTTCAGGGATTTTATCGAGACTTCGTTGTGTACTGGCATCGAATTGACGAATGGTATCGACTTCATCATCTAGCCAATCAATGCGTAAGGGTTGTTCACTGCCCATGGGGTAGAGATCAAGCAACGCGCCACGAATGGCAAACTCGCCATGCTCCATGACCTGATTCACGCGCTGATACCCTGCTTGTGTCAGTTGGTCTGCAAGAGACTGCATGGAAACCCGATCGCCACAGCTCAGTAACAGACTTTTCGCTAACAACGCGCCTGCTGGCATGAGTCGGTGCATGAGGGTTGATACCTGAGCAATCAATACCGCTGGTGGATGCGTAGCAAGCTGATAGAGGCTTTTCAAGCGTTCGGAAATAATGTCTTGATGCGGAGAAAACGCATCATAAGGGAGGGTTTCCCAATCGGGTAGCACACTCACCGCCGACACATCCGACAAGAAAAACCGCAACTCCTCCGCCAAATACTGACTGGTCGTCGCATCTGGCGTAATCACCAATAAAGGTGTTTGTCGATTCGGTGCAAGTTGCGCCAAGGCTAGGCTCAACGAAGCCCCTGTTAAGCCATGCCAGTGAAAGGGGTTGTTATTGATTTTAGGAGCGGTGAGGGTCAT
>CAZLOM010000243.1:0-2055 GCA_964561185.1 uncultured Piscirickettsiaceae bacterium | reverse complement strand
AGCAATGCCAACCGCGGCATAACCAGAAAACTCGTTTAAGCCGTTGACCAATCCTTTTTGATGGGCGTGTGCTAAGTCCAATTTGCTGTTTAACGCCATCGACCAAGTTAGCCCCTGATTAAACCCGAGCAGAACCGTTGCTCCAACAACCCACCACCAATTTTGTGCGTAAAACAGCAATAACGGAATGGGTAGGGCAATCAACCATCCCCACAATAGCACCTGTTGACGACCATAGCGATCACTCAACTTTCCTGCAAAGAGGTTCATCATGGCTTTCACCAAGCCAAACACTACGACAAAACTGGTCAGCAAGAAAAATTGCTGACCACCTAACCCAAATTCAGTATCAGCAAGCGCAGGTAATACCGTGCGTGTCAAACCAATCGTTAAGCCAACCAAAAATACCATCAACAACTGCAACCCAAACTGCTGACGGTTATGACGAATGCCGTGGGCAATCATGAGTGTAACCACTGATGGGTTGATAAAATTGTAAAAATGAAACGCATTCTTGTTGACTCCATGTAGTAGGTGTAAAACATTAAAACATTTTTTTGAATGATCGTCAATTACATTCAAATTTATGTTTGAATGTTTGATTTATGATAAAATACCAACATCATATTTCATGCAAAGGTATTGATTTCATGCAATCACAGACATTATGGCAATCCTTAACCCATCAGCTTTCTCGTGTGATTGTTGGTCAGGAAAGTTTGATTGAACGATTACTGATTGGACTCTTAGGGCATGGACATCTTTTGCTGGAGGGCGCACCGGGTCTGGCAAAGACGACGGCTGTTAAGGTGTTATCTCATGCGGTAAACCTCGATTTTGTCCGCATTCAATTTACGCCAGACTTGATGCCGTCAGACATTACAGGTTCTGAAATTCTTGATAAAGACACGGGACAGATGCGTTTTGTGCAAGGACCTTTATTTCATCAACTCACCCTTGCCGATGAGATCAACCGTGCGCCGCCCAAGGTACAGTCAGCTTTATTGGAGGCGATGGCAGAAGGTCAGGTATCCGTGGGTGGGCAGACGTATCCACTTGATCCGATGTTTTTTGTCATTGCCACGCAAAACCCCTTAGAACACAGTGGCACTTATCCCCTGCCAGAAGCGCAAATGGACAGATTTATGCTTCATGTTCAGCTTGATTTTCCATCAGAAGCGCAAGAGCTGACCATTTTGCAGAGGGTAAGGTCTGGTGTGATGTCTCAACCATTACCGCCTTCTGCGATGACACTTCAAGACTTAGCCAATGCCAGAAATCAGGTCAATAATATGCACATTGATGGTAATTTACAGCAGTATTTGGTGCGATTGATTGCCGCTACTCGTACCCCAGAACAATGGTCGTCAGCCTTAGCCGATACGGTTGTTGTCCCTGCCAGTCCTAGGGCAACCTTGGCATTAGCACAAGCGGTCAGTGCAAGGGCTTTATTACGAGGACGAGATCATGTTATCCCTGAAGATGTGGTGAATCTTCTACCCGATATTCTGCGCCATCGTCTGCATTTATCGGCAAAAGCCAGAGCGCAAAAACTCACCGTTGATACGTGGGTTCAGCAGATATTAGAGGTTGTACCCTTGGTGATTTGAGGTAAGGTTTTAGCTTGAAGGTTTGATATAATGCCGAAGACTGAACAGCACTAACTAAGAGGTGAAAGATGAGTGCATTATTAAAAGCGAATACATTACCGCATTATGTTTATGAAGACTATACACAATGGGAAAACGAATGGGAGCTAATTGAAGGGATTCCCTATTCGATGTCGCCTGCGCCTAACATTCGTCATCAGTCGTTAACAGGCGTATTGCATTGGAAAATAGCGCAACAATTAAGAAATTGTGTGCATTGTCAGGCATTGCAGGCCGTTGATTGGAAAATCAATGAGGATACGGTTGTTCAGCCTGATAATCTGGTGATTTGCCCAAAAGCTTCGGGGCAGTACCTCACCCGTGCGCCACAGTTGATTATCGAAATTCTATCGCCCAGCACGGCACATAAAGATCGCACCCTAAAGTTTGATCTCTATGAACGAGA
>CAZLOM010000242.1:0-2062 GCA_964561185.1 uncultured Piscirickettsiaceae bacterium | reverse complement strand
TTCCTGCCCAACCGCTAATAAGGACAAGGTATCAGGGATAATATAGCCATTCTGAGTGGTCGAAAATAAACTCCATTGTGGTGCTTGATTCACAATATCTAAAAAATGTAAGGGTGTTGTCATCATGTTTCTCCTATAAACGTTAGATGAATCGAACGAGAATTATCTAACTTATGTTTAGTGATTTTCATACTTCATTCGAGGGAAGATCAGCGCATCAAAAATTTGATGAGGCATTCGTTAATAACAACTCATCAATCTGCGTTAATGCCGATAATGCGCCATCGGCAATGGTGACATTTGCATAGTTATCGGGTTGTGGGTTGATTTGAATGATCTTGGCTTGATGCTGATTTCTCAATAGTCTGGCTTGATGGCGAACGGTAGCAATGGCAGTTCCTGCACCGATTTCAATCACGACCAACTGCTTACCTCTAATCTGCTTTAACCACTCCTGCTGACGTTGGCTTTGTTCTGCGGTACGTCTTTCATCCCAATACCAATCATTAAACATGAGGATATTGGGGCGCAAGGTGTGACCATTGTAGTTGGGAATGTTTTTTGCCCGTAACGTCATATCATCAACCTCAACTTCATAACCCTCAGCAGACAAGATAACATCAGGTTCTTCTGGGTGCAAAAACTGAAAATGATGGATTGAACCATGACATTCTTGAATGCGTTGTTCATCAAACCCTGCTTTTTGGAATTGACCATCGACATTGCTGGTATAAATGAAATAACCATCTCGTTTGTGATCAGCCCATTTTTTCAGTAAACGAAAGCCGTCATGAGGTTGGGTATGTCGGTATAGGTTCAAACGATGTCCGTAAAAGCCCCAAGCTAACTCAATATCACTATTAAAAGTGCTGGGATTTGCCATGTCCCGAAAGGATAATTGCTTATCTTTCAACATCGGATAGGCTTTCCAAAAGCCTTCTTTGCCCCGAAAGTCAGGTAATCCGCTATCTACCCCGATACCTGCACCTGCTAAAATCATGAGCGCGTCAGCAGAGTCAATCAGTTCTGCCGCTTGTTGAATGGCTGTTGATGATGTCATGTTTTGATCTCCACAATTGTTCATCTGATGTGCTGTCGATTACGCGATTAAAATAGGAAGTTGGTATTTAGGTTTGCAATCATCAACCTGTGTTGGTATTTCTTTTTGAATACTAGGGTCTTCATCAATCCTGATGAGTGATGCTGAAAACTGCTCATGCAGTAGCGTGGTCTGACAGCGTTCTGCTTGATTCACTTCTGCTTTTTCTAACCTCGCCCAACTAATTCCGCCACTTTTGGTTTGGTATAAGCACAAGTAATCCGAGTTAGCCAGTTGCTTTACCCAATCCATCAAAGGCAAAATCATCTGTGTTTCACATAATGCTTTTAGGCTTGGTTCTGTAAATAATGGATAAATATTGGGTTCTGAGCGGTGAGCAGACTCATTCATGTCACACACCCAAGTACCATCATCGCGTTGTTTCGGACTAATATCACTGTCAAAAATAATATCCCAGCTTTTATTAGCGTGATCAATGAAGACTTCACAGGCATAATATCGGCTAATTCTGATGTAGAAAGCAGGGTGCAAGTTTTTGAAATGCAAGATGATACTGCTAATATGACTGGTATCATAGCGTTTTGATAGGCGTTCTAATGGAATCGCAAACTCATTTTGGTATTGGCGTAACAATCCCACGATCGTTGAATACCACTGACCTTCGATGGTATTAAGGTTTTTACGATTCACGTCTGACTGATGGTGAGGATAGAACTTGTGATCACTTATTTGCTTAGGTTTTCTAAACTGGTACATAATGCTATCCTTTCCTTATGATAAATAATCATTTTTTAATTGCTTCATTAGGCGTGAGCGACGTAATTTCGCCATTGCCTTTGCTTCGATTTGTCGGATTCTTTCACGGGTAACATCGAAAACCTGACCAATCTCATCTAAGGTCATGGCATCACGTCCACCAATGCCAAAGCGCATCCGAATGACCATAGCTTCGCGCTCTGTGAGTGTAACATCTGGCAGGTTGGTTGCTGTTGCGTTCATTTT
>CAZLOM010000241.1:0-2069 GCA_964561185.1 uncultured Piscirickettsiaceae bacterium | reverse complement strand
ATATTGTCATGATTAACGGCAAAGATGTGGCGATTATCGAAGTGAAATACAAAGCCAGAGAGGCTGATCTTAAACGATTAATCACCAAAAAGTACGAAAACTTCAAAAAACTTTTCCCGATGTATAAAGACTATACGCATCATCTCGTCCTTGCCACCTTTGGGCTTTACGATGACCTCAAAGAAAAAGCCCTTGCTCAAGGCGTAATGCTACTACAACGCAAAGGCGATGTGATCGAAAGTTTTGAGCCTAACTTAATGAGTTAATTAATGAACACCTACCCCCTAAGCGAACTCAAAGACTTTCAAGCCTTTAAGCACAACACCCAACTCCGTGACAGCATCTTTGCCGAACGTGGGCTGGAAGGCTTGGCTGATTTCTTGGTCAAACAACACATCATCCAAACCTACCTAGATGACCCCAACATCATCGACAAACCCCTACTGGTACGCTTGGCAAAACACCACCCCAAAGACACCATCACCAAAGCCATTGCCCAAGCATGGCTAGACGATGCCGACACCTTTAGCATCCCCAAACTCACCTTCGTTGAACGCTGGGGCAAAGCCAGAATTGTTGCCCTAAGCTCCTTTGTGATTGTTGTCCCCATCATGACATGGCTCGTCTTCCACTACCGCCATGATCACCCAGATATTGTTGGTATGTTCCTCGGCTTAGAACCACTGCTTGCCCTACCAGGTGCATTAGCCAGTTGGCTGGTGTATGAGATTGTGATGAAGGTGTGGAGGTGAGGGGGATTGGGATGAAAGCTAGTTGGTATGGGTATGGGTGAAAATTACTTGTTTCGTTTATTGCGTTTATTTTTTGTTTCGTTTATTATCTTAGACCAGTTTAAAAATAGCTATGACATCCCAAGGAGTAACAGATGACAACGTCACAACTGACGCAAACCATGCCAACAAGTGAAGAAATGGTATTGGCTCGCGAGAGTGGACGAGCGCTCTCTGCTTATCTACAGATGCGCTCACAAACGCAACAAATAGAAATTCTTGATGACAAGGGTGAGAATCATGCTGTTAGCATTCCTGTTTCGGCTTTGCGACTTCTCGTTAATGTTTTGAGCGAGATTGGTGATGGAAATGCCGTCAGCATTATTCCCATTCATGCTGAGTTAACGACACAAGAAGCCGCTGATGCTTTAAATGTTTCACGTCCTTATTTAGTTCAATTGCTTGAAAAAGGCGATATTCCCTATCACAAGACGGGTACGCATAGACGTGTTCGCTATCAGGATGTCATGGCTTATAAGGAGCGAGTAGATAGCGAACGTCGCAAAACGCTAGATGCTTTATCTGCTCAGGCGCAAGAACTAGGCATGGGTTACGAATGAGTTCAAACTTTACCGTTGTCTATGATGCGTGTGTTTTATACCCAGCGCCATTAAGGGATCTATTGATGCGTTTGGCGCTGTCAGATAGGTATAGAGCACGATGGTCTAACATGATTCATGATGAGTGGATCAGAAATTTGCTGAAAAAAAAGCCAGACTTAAATCCTCTGGTGTTAGATAAGACGCGACAGCTAATGAACGATCATGTACGGGATTGTTTAGTGGAGGGGTTTGAACATTTAATTCCTGCTGTTCAGCTGCCAGATGAAAATGATAGGCATGTTTTAGCGGCGGCAATTCACTGTGGTGCAGATACGATTATTACTTTTAATTTGAAGGACTTTCCGAAACAGACGTTAGAGCGTTACAATATTGAAGCACAACACCCAGATGATTTTATAGCTAATCTTTTTGATCTGCATCCCGCATCGGTTATGAGGGCGATTACAGAGCAAAGAGCATCGTTAAAAAAACCACCGAAAACAGTGGATGAGTTTTTAGATATTTTATTGAAACAGGGACTAACCCAAACGGTATCACTGCTCAAGGATTGGCAATACGCTTTGTAAAAAGTATCTAAAAACTTAGACAATGAATTTCAGTCTATTGCTCAGGATGCTGATGTTGGCAAACACCGAGCCGATAAGCTATTCAAAGTCATCGCCCTAGACGGCAAGTCAAAAATCATTTACATTCATATCGAAATCCAATCGCAACA
>CAZLOM010000240.1:0-2081 GCA_964561185.1 uncultured Piscirickettsiaceae bacterium | reverse complement strand
TTAGCACCATTCTTGCTAAACTATAATCCTTTTCTTTTGTTGTTGGATTGAGTGTATCATGACCATTAAAACTAGACTGATAACCATGATGGCGGTTGCTATTGTAGGGTTTGCCGCTGTTTTTTTAACCGCAACCATCGGGCTAAGTCAGCTAAGTGCCCACATTACAGAGATTGGTGAACAAAGCATCCCACATCTTGAAACCGCTGAGGATATTATCGCTGAATCACTGGCATTTCAACGTGATATGTTACGCTTGGTTTTGGTCACTGATCCAGCGCGTAGAGAGCGTATTCAAAATCGAATTATCGCCACCAGAGCGCATATTGCACAACTGAATGAACAGTTAAACAGCTCCCTCACCAATGAAAATGCCAAACAATTGCTCTCAGAAATCATGAGGCTAAAACAAACCCCTGTCAATTTTAACAACCAAATTATGGAACTGATTGCCAAGAACCAACTAGAGCAAGCCATAGAAATTGCAACGGGTCTGCCCTATCGAGACAGCTATGAAGCCTATATGACCAAAATGAAGGAACTGATTGCTTTTGAGAAAAAATCAGCACAAGAAGAAGTCATTGCTGGTGAAGCCGATGCAATGAGAGCAAAGCTATGGATTTTAGCCATTTCAAGCATTGCCTTAATCGGTCTCATCCTCTTCTCCTTGTTTGTGATTCGATCGGTAACGCAAGCAGTCAATCAAGTCGTTTCTGCAATCTCTAATGTTGCACAAACAGCTACTTTTACAACGCGCATTCCCGCTCGTCATGATGAATTGAATGCCATTTCAACCCATCTTAACACCCTTTTTGATGGCTTAGACAAAGCCATTCAAGAGGCTAACCGCGTGGTATCAGCGATTGCCCAAGCAGACTTTACTGCCAGAGTGCAGGGACAGTATATGGGCGACTTAGACAAGCTCAAGCAAGGGGTGAATGCTTCCGCTGAGTCGGTATCATTCATGATGAATGAGTTGGAAAAAGTCATGAAAGGCTTAAATGATGGCAAGTTTAACACGCGAATGGACAATCGCGTGCCTCAGGTCTTCCGTAATTTGGTAGAACAAGCATTAAGCAATATTCACACGGTCATTGGCGACATCAATACGGTCATGGCACAAATGAACCAAGGTAATTTTACCGCTCGTGTTCAAGCGCAAACCAGTGGTGATTTACAAGCCATGAAGCTCAACATCAACGATGCCATGACGCGCCTTGCTGAGGCGGTTGCAGGAATCACTCACATCGTTACCGCACAGTCACAGGGTGATTTAACACAAGCCCTACAACTCGAGATGAAGGGACAATTGCAACAACTCAAAAATGCCATCAACGACTCTTCCCGTCAATTGAAAAACATTGTTGGTTCAGCAGTACATGCGGCAATGGTGGTTGATGATGCTTCAACTCAAGTATCCTCTGGTGCCTCAAATCTTGCTTCGCGGGTGCAACAACAGGCGGCGGCGATTGAGCAAACCAGCGCGACCATGACGGAAATGACCTCTGCGGTTCAGGCAAACACCACCAATGCACGCAAGGTTGCAGACTTAACAGGGCAGGTGCAAACCCAAGCTGGGGAAGGCGTGTCCGTGATGCAGGAAACCATTTCAGCGATGCAATCTATCCAAGAATCCAGTAATAAGATTGCTGATATTGTCACCTTAATTGATGGCATTGCCTTCCAAACTAACCTGTTAGCCTTGAATGCCGCGGTTGAAGCGGCACGTGCAGGCGAACATGGTCGTGGATTTGCGGTGGTTGCGGGAGAGGTTCGCGCCTTAGCACAAAAATCGGCAGATGCCGCCAAAGACATTAAAGACCTGATTGGTGATAGTGCGCATCGTGTTGAACGTGGAACACACCTCGCACAAAAATCAGGACAGGTACTGAATGAAATTGCAAACTCGATTCAGCAGGTTGCTGGTATGGTGTCAGCCATTGCTAATGCTTCGCATGAGCAAAGTATTGGTATTGAACAGGTACATCGTTCAGTAGCAGACATAGATCGTGTTACCCAAGAGAATGCGGCATTGGTCGAAGAAACCTCAGCCGCCTCTGAGAGTTTGGAGCGAGAAGCGA
>CAZLOM010000239.1:0-2086 GCA_964561185.1 uncultured Piscirickettsiaceae bacterium | reverse complement strand
GTTTTAATTACGGCAGTGATCTTTTGGTCAATCAAAAAAACCTCTATTCCGTGCGATTGGTAAGGGATACACAAATCAACTAAGGCGATTCAGCAGAAAAATGGTAAAAACGCCCTTCGGTTGATCTCGCTGTTTTGATCATCATCTGACTGGGAGACAGCGTTACCGAGAGTGCGCCGTCTGCCTGTGTGCTGAATCTCTGCGAAGCCCACGCCTTAGGAACAGGCTTTCCTTGGGTAATCCAGACAGCCACAGGCCGAATCGGTTTTAACCCTGATTTGCCCGATGCAGGTGTCGCCATAATCACATCCTCCTCTGCCACATTTACAGGCAGTGTGCTGATTTTCTTTGGGCTGAACCATAGTTTCCTCGAAGACACAGGCAAGACCAACCAACAATCATCGCCTTGCTGATGCCACGACCAACCGCGCTCAGTACGACAAGAATGCCTTATCTGAACCTCCTGTACAGGTAGTTTTTGCTGTAACAACGCAAGCCCTTGTTGCGTATCCTCATTGTCCTGCCACAGCAGTACGCCATCCAGCCGATGAATCCCAAAAGCCGTGAGTGTGGGCAAAATAATGCTACTCATGCTATGCTGATTTCCCATCACTTCCCCAACACCAAACAACCAGTTCCCTCGCTCCCCCTGCCAAATGACCACAGGTTGCGCCTGTCCTGTATCTAGTACTAGGATCTGCTGATCAACCGCACTCGCTGACATAGACTCAACAGGCAATAAGGGCAGAATCAAACTCGGCAAGGCTAACCACGCCACACCAGTGGCTGTGGCCAATTGACTTCGCCACCTCAAGATCACCATTGCCCAAATCAGCAAAAATCCCCACTGCCAACCTGAAATACGCACCAATACCACCGCTGATGACCAATCAGCAACCTCCGTTAAGATTTCCCACAAATACTGCCATAACCCATCAACCAATAACCCCATCAAATAGGTTAACTTAGTCGAAATGACTGACACCATACCTGCCAGCAACAATAAGGGCACAAAGATCGACTCAACAACAGGCGCGGCAATGATGTTGGCAAGCGGCGCGTAAATTGGCAATTGCTGAAAAAACAGCATCAAAAAAGGGGCTAATAAAAAACTCATGCTCAGGTGCAAGCCCAACAGTTTCCACCACCAGTTCTCTGGCGATGACAATAACCAGACCAGTGCCGCAGTTGCCAAAAAGGACAACCAAAATCCAACCTGCATCACCGCTGTCACATCCCACAGCATGACCAACAACAAGGCCCAAGACAAACTCAATAACGGATGAAAGTGACGTTTTAACACCACCGCAATCAAGACCACAGACACCATCAACCAAGCTCTCTGCACGGGTAAGTTTAATCCTGCCAATAACGCATAGCCTGTGGCGACCAACCATGCGCCCCAAGCAGAAACCAACACGGCTGGAAAACGCTCGCTGGGAAAGCATCGCCAAATTCCTAAGAAGAAGACACCCGCCAAAGCCCCGACCAAAGTCAAGTGCATACCTGATACCACCGCAAGATGGAGTGTTCCTGTATCCCGCAACACCTGCCATTGCGCTGGCGTGATGAGCGAAGACTCTCCCATCAACAAGGCAAGATTCAGCCCTAAAAATTCACTCTGTGGCAAAGCCTGTTGCAGATGCGAAAAAATCGACTCACGAATGGATTGCCAATGCCACTGGCTGGATAGGGGTTGTGCCGCCTGCACACTGACGATGGCTTGTGCTTGAAGACCACGACCAAAGGCATAGCCCTCGTAGTCAAAGCCAGCAAAGTTCACCTGCCCATGAATGGGTTGCAATTTTAGGGTAACAGACCAACGCTCCCCTGCTACTGGCTGACGATCTCCGCGCCAATAGGCTTGCACTCGAATGCCCTTGAGCATCTCGGCTGGTGCTGATAGGGTTTGTAACTCACACTGCCAACCACCCGTAACAGGTTTGGCGATAGAATCAACCAATACCTCTGCTTGAAATGACTGTTGATACCATAACTCGGGAATACTGCTCTTCTGCCAAGCGAGCATTTGTTGATACATCAGCAATCCACCTAAAGAAAAGCCCATCACCAACCAAGACAAGAC
>CAZLOM010000238.1:0-2097 GCA_964561185.1 uncultured Piscirickettsiaceae bacterium | reverse complement strand
GCTGATAGGTTCTTAGGCAGATCAATCTTGTGTTTTTTAACCATTTCACGGAATTCTTTCACGCCATCGCCATAGTAACCATCAAGCACATCAAACGCGATACAGTTGCCAATGCCGTGATGATAACCAAACACATAAGCCAAACCGTAAGACAGTGCATGACACGCGCCAACTTGTGAGTAGGCAATGCTCATACCGCCCATATAACTTGCCATCATCAGCTTGTCATCACTGTCAGGGTGATCTTCCAAATAGACTTCACGGCACAGGTCTAATGATTTCTCCCCAAAAGCACGCGCAAACTCATTAATGAATGTGCCGTTGAGGGCTTCGATGCCATGAATATAACAATCCATGCCTGTGTAGAACCATTGATTTCTGGGCACACCTGCAATCAATTCAGAATCTAAGACGATTTGATCATAAACCGTGAAATCTGAGTTCAAGCCCAATTTACGCTCTGGCCCTGTCAATACGGCAGTACGTGAAGCCTCTGCACCCGTTCCTGAAATGGTTGGAATACCAACATGATGCACAGCTGGCTTCTGAATCAAATCCCAGCCTTGATATTTCGCTGAACCGCCTTCGTTAGTTAACATTAAAGACACTGCTTTTGCTAAGTCCAATACCGAACCGCCACCAATACCGACCACACTCGCAGGGTTGCCTTGTGCATGAGCCTGTACTTGTGCTGTCATGGCATCCACTTGGGTGGTTTTAGGTTCATCGGTAACATCTGCCCAAATAACCAAATCTTGCGGACGCGCAGGAATACGCGCACCGAGCGGAAGTGATTGATGAACCTTGTCCACAATAAACACGACCCAGTCACTGCCTTTATCGCGCTCTACTTGTAAAATGTCATCGACTTGATTAAACGAACCGCGCCCGAAAACCATGCGTGGCACACATTTGAAATTACGGAAGAGAGGAGTCGTTGACTTTTGTGCTGACATGATGCTTGACATTGACTTATGCTCCTGCAAATACTTGATTAAGTTTTTCAATACGTTGTTGTAGTTCTGATTCAGTCCAGTTCAGTTTAATGAGCATTGAAATGCTTCTGCTCATAACAGCGTCAGATATTGACGTGTCTAGGTTGGTATAATCTGGTAAATCGCTATTCAGGTGAATCGGCAGTTTGGATGCACCGACCATATTCTGAATCTGTGACCAATTCTTAATGTAATGCCAGTTGTTGACATACCAGTAGAAACAACCATCAACCCCCGCTTCTTTTAGCTTTTGATTAATTTCAATGGTTCTGGCTTCTGTCGGTAACATGAATGTCAGGAAGCCTGCTTGATCACCTGACGCATCAGGAAGACGACGGAAAGAGATTTCCGCAAATTTGCTCAATGCGTTTTTCAACACTGCTTTGTTCTTGCGCTGAACCGCGATCATATCATCCAGCTTACGCAGTTGCGCCACACCCATGGCCGCATTCATGTCTGAAAGACGATAGTTCAATCCCATGATCGGATGACCTTCCGCGCCGCGATCATTACCAATATGATCATGCCCGTGATCAGAATACTGATGCGCGTTTGTGTAGATAGTTTCGTTATTGGTGATGATACCGCCACCCTCACCGCAGGTAATGGTTTTGACCGAATCAAACGAGAAACAGCCAGCATCACCGATACTACCCAAGGCTTTTCCGTGATAACTGCCCCCAATCGCTTGGCAAGCATCTTCTAGTACGAGCAAGTTGTGCTGTTGTGCCACTGCCATAATCGCGTCCATATTTGCCATACCGCCACACATATGAACGACGTTAATGGCTTTGGTGCGTGAGGTTATCTTGCGCTCAATACTCTCAGGATTCAGACATAAGGTATCATCTACATCCGCAAACACGGGAATCGCACCCAAGGAAACCACCGCTTCAACACTAGCAACAAAGGTAAAGGTTGGAATGATCACTTCATCCCCAGCCCCTACGCCCATTGCCGTTAAGGCAGTGCATAAGGCTGAAGTGCCACTAGACACAAGATGCGCGTATTTGGTGTTCATGCGTTCGCAGAGCATAGACTCCATTTCTCGCGCTTTCCAAACACCATTACGTGCGCCATCAAAGTTATAACGAAAAATAAA
>CAZLOM010000237.1:0-2144 GCA_964561185.1 uncultured Piscirickettsiaceae bacterium | reverse complement strand
GTCTGGATACAAGTTTGGGTCTGAGTATAATAGAGCCGATAGCATTGCGCAAGGGCGTTATCTGCCCTGTACTAGCAGGTGCTTTCGTTGATGGATCAGATGATGCTGACTTTACCAGATAGCGTGTGGGCTATTCATCTGTTTTGGGCATTTTATTGAAAAAACGGTACAACAGCCACATGATAAACCCCACAACAGCCACTGATCCAATCGTGAACAAAGCGGTTAGCCCAAGTGCATCTAATACATTATCCATATCGTCTTTATCCTTTACGGGTTATACAAGAATGAGCCAAAAAGGTCGGTCTTCGGTCATCAACACGTTAAAAGTGCGGACAGCCGCATCGGGTGTCATTTGTTCAAGCCCAATGCCTTGTTGATTCATGCTCACCAACAGTTTTTGCCACGTCAGATCAAAGCGAATGTCGCTTGCAGGGCGACCAATCAGCAGTAAGTCAGCGGATTGTTGCGCGATCAAGTGCTCGAAACAAGCCGTATTGATCTCAATGGGGTGTTGATCTTGAGTAATGACCAGTTGTGCTGAAATGGCGCAAGGTAAGTGATACCAAGTATCTTGTATCTTAACTTGATGGGTGTCTAATTCACGAATGCGATTTTTAGAAAGGTCTTTGTATTCAACAAACTTCACCTGTGTTTTCCTGTTTGATATGAGCAAGTATGGATATTTTACGTCATTAGGGTGATTTTACTAGCCATAACCCCTAAAAATACACTAAAATCTTAACATTTTTACAGCTTAATTTGTAGCCGAACTTTTTATAGAGAAGAGTCTGTCATGCGCCCGATTGTCAAATCTGCTAAGTTATCCAATGTCTGTTATGACATCCGTGGTCCTGTGATGGAGCACGCCAGAGAAATGGAAGAAGAAGGGCATCGTATTATCAAGTTGAACATTGGTAATCTCGCGCCTTTTGGTTTTGAAGTACCTGAAGAAATTCAATTAGATGTGATTCATAATTTGCCACAAGCGGCGGGTTATTCTGAGTCTAAGGGTTTGTTTTCTGCCCGTAAAGCCATTATGCACTATACTCAGGAAAAGGGCATTAAAGGCGTTACCATTGATGACATTTACATTGGTAATGGTGTGTCAGAGTTGATTGTGATGTCTTTGCAAGGCTTGTTGAATAACGGTGATGAAGTGCTTGTTCCAGCACCCGATTATCCGTTATGGACAGCGGCAGTCAGTTTGGCGAGCGGTAAACCTCGACACTACTTGTGTGATGAGGGTTCTGGTTGGTTGCCTGATTTAGAGGATATTCGTAGTAAAATTAATGCGCATACCAAAGCGATTGTGATCATCAACCCGAATAATCCAACGGGTGCGCTCTATCCTGATGACCTATTAAAAGATATTATCGAGATTGCGCGTCAGCATCAACTCATTATTTTTGCAGACGAAATTTACGATAAGATGCTTTATGATGGCAGACAGCATACCGCGATTGCTTCACTGGCGGATGACGTGTTGTTTGTGTCGTTTAATGGCTTGTCGAAAAACTATCGTGCTTGTGGCTATCGTTCAGGGTGGATGGTGGTGTCGGGTGAGAAGCGTCATGCGCGAGACTATATTGAAGGTCTCAATATCTTGTCGTCGATGCGTTTATGCTCCAACGTACCTGGTCAGTTTGCGATTCAGACGGCATTGGGTGGTTATCAAAGCATTAACGATTTGGTCGGTGAGGGTGGTCGCTTACGCCGTCAGCGTGATATGGCGTATGATATGCTTTCTAGTATTCCTGGTATCAGCATGGTGAAAGCTGATGCGACTCTTTACATGTTCCCACGCTTAGACCCTAAAGTCTATCCTATTGTGGACGATCAAGCCTTTGCGCTGCAACTTTTGAAAGATGAAAAAGTGTTGATCGTACAAGGAACAGGCTTTAATTGGGTGAACCCTGACCATTTCCGTATGGTGTTTTTACCGAGTGGTGATGATTTGATGGAAGCCATGAAACGCATGGAACGGTTTTTCCATCATTATCGTAAGCAGTTTGGGACGTGAAAAATGCGTTTGGTTTTTGCTCACTTGGTGAGTGGTAATTAATTTTTTAAGAATTCTTATTGTTGATGTTTCAGGAAAAAGTTATGACACCTGTGAAACTTGGTATTGTGGGTTTAGGTAC
>CAZLOM010000236.1:0-2172 GCA_964561185.1 uncultured Piscirickettsiaceae bacterium | reverse complement strand
GGCTGGTAGGGTGTACGTTCTGGCAATTTTAGGTCATTTGCACCTAAAGAGGAAAAACATTCAATTGCCAAGCTACCCAGCTTAACTTCTTGTTTTTTAGCGGCATTGGTTAATAAATTTCGGATATGTTGCTCTAACGATAATCCATGTTGTTGTGCTAAGGCTTTGAGAGATTGATAAACATCATCATCAATGTCCTGTATGTTTAGTATCATCATGATTGTTTCCTTACTGAGTGCTACTCATAACTTTCCTGTCGATGCAGTACGCGACCAATCACAATCCTGTCATCAATCACATCAAACAAAACTCGATAATCGCCAACACGTAGTCTATATGCTGGCTCGAAGTTTGTTAGCTTTTTAATGTTGGCAACATCAGGAAAGCTTTTGAGTAACAAAATTTTTTCGTGCAACTTGCTTTTGAATGGTTCGCTAATTTTTTGTAAGTCTTTAACCGCACTGCGTCGAAGTTCAATGTGCATTCTGTAAATACTCATCAAAAGACACAGTGTCTTCATGGCGTGTTGCCGCTAAGGCTTTTAGATCGGCAATGTCTTCGCGTTCAACAATCTCAAGACCGTCACCCTTAAAGTGTTCCAACAACCACAGCACCTGAGTGTATAGTTGTTCATTTTGCATGTTAATGGTTAATGATTGCATATCGTCTTTTCCTTGTACTCTTCGTATATTCCCCTCCGTTGGAGGGGTGGCAGGCGTAGCCTGACGGGGTGGTTATGGTATTGTGTTTCTCTTTGACCACCCCCGCCTTTGGCGACCCCTCCAACGGAGGGGAATTGTTCGGTGCTGTGTCAAAGAACATCATTCACACAAACATCTGCTGAAGCAGACCCTTTTTGAATGCCTTAGCTTCGTCTAACTGCTGACTCACAAGATCGATTTTGCTGTCGATGGCGGATAGGAAGTTAGCGATTTTGGTTTGTTCTTCAAATGAAGGTAACAAAATCGGCATATCAAAAAAATCTTTAGTTGTAATGTTCATACGATCATGGCGTGCGCCAAAATTTGAAATACTAAGCATATAATCATGCCAGACATTTGTAGAAAAAAACATTTCCATAAAACTTAATATTACTTTTCCTTTAAATGAAAAAACAGTATATAAAGGAGACATTACACCTTGCGCAAGTTTGTTTCTTTTTATCGGACCAACTGGAGCGTGCGCTGATATTCTTGGATTATAAACAAAATCATCAACATCAACTACATAATAATTTTCAAGATTATTTTGGTTTGCAATATCTTTATCAAAATAGTCTTGTTGGCTTACAATGCCCTGAGATGCAGAATTTGTTAATACATATCTAAATTTGCTATTTTTATTTTTTTGCATGTTTTTGTTAGCTATCTCTCCCAACTTCTTCTCTTCCCACTCAGGATAATCCTCACCATCATCTGCCTTAAAGCGGATTTGTTGGCTAAAAATCTTCTGCATTGCGCCTTTTTTGTAGGTGTCGAGCAGAGCTTTCTTTTGCGTCAGTTGGTCGATTTTGGTGTCAACGGCTGAGAGGAAAGAAGCGATTTTGGTTTGTTCGGGGAGAGAGGGAAGGCTTAGTCCAATTCCTTCGATTGTTGTCTTTGATAAACTCGGAACACCTGAAGCCTCGTTATAAAGTTTCCAATTTACTTTTTGAAAACAAGCATAAATAAATTTAGGAAGAACATTAACAAAAGAATGAGTATAAAAAAGCGTATCAACTGTCCAAAACTTTCCAGTCATAAATACTGGTTTATCAATTGTACCTTTACGACCAATACAAACACTTTCACCATCATATAAATAGTCATTAACAGACAGCATATAACCACCTGTTCCATACACTGGAATATCACCAGATGATAGATGTTTATAATCTCTGCCACTGCCTATGGTAAGCACCTTCCCAATAACAGCTCTCTCCCACTCCCCACTAAACTCAGGAAAGCGGAGTGCGGGACAATTCCCCTCCGTTGGAGGGGTACGCCGAAGGCGGGGGGTGGTCAAGCCATCACCCACATCCTCTGAGGTGGTCAAGCCATCACCCACACCTTCTAAGGTGGTAGAGCCATCACCCACACCATCTGAAACAATCAATACATCATCCGCGGTTAAAATACCCTCAATATCCATTCTCTGTTCTGTGTTCATAAAACCACCCCGTCAGGCTTCGCC
>CAZLOM010000235.1:0-2182 GCA_964561185.1 uncultured Piscirickettsiaceae bacterium | reverse complement strand
ACGCGAAATTCACCCCGTGGTGCGATTTGCCATTCCCATTGCGCATCTGGTGCGGGTTGATCCAACCCACGCCATGCGTCCATCACTTCTCTTACCTGTACGCCTTCTTCGAATCGCCACTCCATATCAGAGACCAGACAGACGGTCGCTCCCTGCTGTTGAAACAGATGCAAATAATCTAAATGTGCTTTCAAAATGGCCTGCGCCCAGTTTTCTAAAGCTTCCTCGCTGTAACGATGATGCTCACTGAGCCATGCCATGGGCAGAATGGGTAGTTGTCCCAACACATTGGCAGAGATAACACAGTGAATATGGGTTTTCCCTAACCATTGTGAGGGAAGCGGAGCAATCAACTCACCGTTTAAGACAGCCTCAAGTGATTCGGTAATGTCGTATGTGATGAACTTAACCTTAGGTGAGTGATGCCATGCTTGTTTGGATTGGCGCAGATGCACCATATCGACCAGCCAAATTTCTTCAAAGTGTTCAAGCAAAAACTCAGTAGGCAGATCAACCCCTAAACCAGACCCTAAAATGAGCGCGATGCCACCTTGCGGTTGTTGTTGGGCGCAGTGTGTCATAAAGGCTTTGGCTTGCTCTAAATGCGGTTTCCATGCGTGATGACAGCGTTCGAGTCTTGCTTGCATGGCGATGGCTTCGTATAAAAAGCCAAGTTTTCTGGCTTGTGGGGCGCAGGGCGTAGTTGCCCATGTAATCATTTCTTGGATCATAATATGATGGTTGTCTCTTATATGTTGTTATTGAGAAAGTGTTTCTATGGTGCGGGCTACTCATCTAAGCCTAGGGCTTGTGATTTGCGTGTGAGGGTGTTGCGTCCCCAGCCTAAGCGTGCCGCGGTTTCCTGCCGATGGAATTTGGTAAATTGTAAGGTTTCTTCGATCAGTACCCGCTCAAACAGTGCTTCTGCGGTGGTGTGTAACTCTGTTTGACCTGATTGTAGAAAGTGCCGTGCATAACGGCGTAGTGGGGTTTGCCAGTCGTCATCACTACCAACTTCCAACGATGGTGCGTGACTTTGTAATTCGAGGGGAAGATCGGCGATGCTGACCACCTTACCGGGGGTCATAATGGTTAACCAAGTACACAAACCCCGCAATTGGCGAATGTTGCCTGACCATTCTAGCCCCGACAAATACTGCTCAACTTCTACTGAAAGTTGTTTTTCCTCTTGTTTTAATTGCTTGGCTTCTTGCACCATATAGTAGCGCAGAAGCAAGGGAATGTCTTCGCGTCTCTCTCGCAAGGCAGGCACTTGAATGCGAATCACATTGAGACGATACAGCAAGTCCTCACGAAATTTGCCTTCACGTACCAGCTTTTCCATGTTTTGATGGGTTGCCGCCAAAATGCGTACATTCACTTGAATTGCCTCATGCCCCCCCACACGATAAAAGATGCCATCATTCAACACTCGGAGCAAACGGGTTTGCAATTCGACAGGCATATCGCCAATTTCATCCAAAAAGAGTGTGCCACCGTCCGCTTGTTCAAATCGACCTGTCCGTTGGGTCATAGCACCTGTAAACGCGCCTTTTTCGTGTCCGAATAGCTCAGATTCGAGCAGGTCACGTGGAATGGCGGCGGTGTTAATGGCGACAAAGGGTTTGTCCTTGCGCAAGGACAGCTCGTGTAAGGCTTTGGCAACCAATTCTTTACCCGTGCCTGTTTCCCCATTGATCAGCACCGTTACGTCAACTTTGGCAACCCGTCCAATCATACGAAAGACTTCTTGCATCGCAGGTGCAGAGCCAATGATGTTCAGCGGTTGCTTTTCTTCTTGACGGGTGTGGCGACGCTTGTGAGGGGTACGTTTGTTGACCGCACGTTCGATGAGGCTAATGGCTTCGTCAATGTTGAAGGGTTTGGGCAGGTATTCAAACGCACCACCCTGATAGGCAGAGACCGCCGAATCTAAGTTGGCAAAAGCGGTCATCAGAATCACAGGCAAACTAGAGTCGCGTTGGTGTGCCGTTTGCATCAAGGTCATGCCATCGACCACGGGCATACGAATGTCACAGACCAAGACCGTTGGCAGATCACCAGTGCTGAGTTCGGTTAATGCCTGTTGTGACTCAGCGAAAATGCGCACTTGCCACGGGCGATCGGCAAGTGCCTTTTCCATGACCCAACGGATAGAGGCATCGTCATCAACGACCCAGAC
>CAZLOM010000234.1:0-2190 GCA_964561185.1 uncultured Piscirickettsiaceae bacterium | reverse complement strand
ATCAGTCATTACAGCAGCCCGTTACAGAATTAAGCGAACCCCTCATGTCAATACAAAACAACCCAACGCCCCCTCAGACCAGCCATCAAGAAACGGATCAGACGCAAGATCAAGCGAAAGATCAAAGCTACCTTGCCCTGCAAGCAACCATCAAAGCAGGCTATGAAGGCTTAAAATCTGACGCTAATTTTCGCAATCGTGGCGCACAACGGCAGATGATTGGCTTGTTGGCAAAACACTTCTTTTCTGCTGGGGATGAGCAAAGACCCATGCTGGTCATTGAGGCAGGGACGGGAACAGGCAAAACTTTCGGTTATTGCTTACCGCTGATTCCGATTGCTAAATACCAACAAAAAACCCTGATCATTGCCACAGGCACGATTGCTTTGCAAGAACAGTTGGTGCAACACGACCTACCGCAACTCAAAGCCTTGACGGGATGGAATTTTTCTTTTGCGCTGGCAAAAGGTCGCCGACGCTATGTCTGTCCTGCCCGTCTGCACTCTTTGGGACACTCAGCAACCACGCCCTTATTTGAATTAGGGACTGATGTGCTGTCATCGGCACAAAAGCTGTTAGAAGCGTTAGAAAATGGCTGGGACGGTGACTTCGATCGTTTGCCTTATAGCTTACCCGACAGCAGTTTACAGGCAGTGACCACTGACTCTGCGGGTTGCACCAATCGTCGCTGTCCGCATTTCGAGCAATGCCCTTACATGAAAGCCAAAACCCACTTGATGAACTGCGATCTGGTTGTCACCAATCATGCCTTGCTGATTGCCGACCTCAAACTCGGTGGCGGTGCGGTATTGCCTGCGCCCAATAGCTGCTTTCATGTCATTGACGAGGGACATCGTCTGCCTGCTGAAGTCTTATCTCATACGGCATCGGGGCATCTGCTACATGGCGCACAATCTTGGTTAGAAAGTCTCATGAAAATCTCTCAAGGCTTGTTGTCTTTGGGCGATGACACCTATCGTCAACAAGTGGGACGTTATCATGCGGATTTATCCCAGCTTGCGCAAGGTTTGAAAGATCGTTTACAGCAGTTATATGGTCAACTGGCGCAATCGGGGGAATTTCACCCAGACTTAACCAAAGTTGACCTAGACAAACTGAAAACGGAAGCCTATATTACCCGTTTCGAGCATGGTGTGTTGCCTGAGTGGTTGCAACGAACGGGGCAAGACCTTCAGGACACGGCGAGTGCTTTGCTGACCAGCATCAATAAACTCTACGATCTCACCAGCGATGCGCACCTGCGTGATCCGCAAGAGGTGTTAACCAAGCAGTTAATTGATTTGGGGTTTTTCAAAGATCGCGCCAATAATCTGCTCACGACTTGGCAATTACTCCTCGACCAGCGCGAGGTTTTGCCACACGCCAAATGGATAGAGTATCGCCATAAGGGGGATAGCATTGATTTTATGGTGTCTGCCAGCCCTACTGAAGCCAAATCATTTTTACAAAGTCAGTTATGGGATAAGTCAGCAGGGGTTACGATTACGTCGGCAACCCTCACGGCTATGGGGGCGTTTGATTATTTTTTCAATCAATGTGGTATTGATCCTGACAAGGCTATCTACGCACAACTGCTGTCTCCCTTTGACTACCAAAAAGCATTGCTGGCGATTCCTGAGTTGGTTGAACCCAATCACCCTGATCATACTCAAGCGATTGTTGACTGGGCTCGCGCCAACATCAATCCTCAGGAAGCCTGTCTCATGCTGTTTACCTCACAGGGTCAAATGAATCGTGTTGCCGAAGCCTTAGCACATGATTTCTACATTCACAAACAAGGACAAAAAGCCAAACATCAGCTGATTTCCGCACACAAGGCACGTATTGATGAAGGCAAAGGGTCTTTGTTGATGGGCTTAGACAGTTTTGGTGAGGGACTAAATTTACCAGGTGACTATTGTCGTCATTTGGTCATTGCCAAGCTCCCTTTTCCTGTGCCCAGTTCTCCCGTAGAACAAGCACAATCCGAATACCTAGAAAGCATCGGAAAACGCCCTTTTAATGAAATATCCCTACCGCTCACCAGTGCCAAACTGACGCAATGGGTCGGTCGCCTCATTCGCACCGAAGAAGATGAAGGTCAGGTGAGTATTTTAGATGTGCGGTTGCTGAAAAAATCCTATGGACGACAAATGATTGCAGGCTTACCGCCTTTTCGGAGGAAATAAG
>CAZLOM010000233.1:0-2205 GCA_964561185.1 uncultured Piscirickettsiaceae bacterium | reverse complement strand
TATTGATCAAGCCGCTGTACGCCAAGCGTTTATTGACCAAGGGCAATCGCTCAATTTAGCAATTAGTCCGTTGATGACGACAAAAGAAATCAACAAACTCTATTTGAATGCTTGGAAATTGGGCATCAAATCTCTTTACTATCAACATAGTGTTAATGCCGCACAACAACTTAACCAACAACGCGTCTGTAAAGCCTGCGAAGCCTAAGGAGAAAACCATGCACCAATCTATCAAAAAACGCGACGATCACAATGAACAAACATGCAAACGTCAGAAAAATATCTTTGAAAAACGGGTTAATTTGAAACCTTACGAATACCCTGAAATACTTGAATATGTTGATGCGATTCGACATGCCTACTGGGTACATACTGAGTTTAATTTCACTGGAGACATTCAGGATTTCAAGCTTAATTTATCCAAAGTTGAACGGTCAGCGATTCAACGCACCATGCTGGCTATTTCACAAATAGAAGTATCCGTTAAAACCTTTTGGGGAAACTTATATGCGCATTTACCCAAGCCCGAGATTGGTTCGGTAGGTGCAACCTTTGCTGAGTCAGAAGTGCGTCACTCAGATGCTTACTCTCACCTGTTAGAAATTTTGGGGTTAAACAAAGAGTTTGAAGAGCTCAATAAAAACCCTGTCATCATGAAAAGAATCAACTACTTAGAAAGTTCTCTAAAACATTCACGTTCAGAAGACAATCAAGCGTATGCCGAATCTATTTTGTTGTTTTCTCTCTTTATTGAGCATGTGTCATTATTTTCTCAGTTTTTGATTATCATGTCGTTTAATAAATATTGCAATCTACTCAAAGGCATTTCTAATGTCGTTGAAGCCACCTCTAAAGAAGAGCAGATTCATGGCAATTTTGGTATTGATTTAATTAAAATTATTAAACAAGAAAATCCGCATTGGTTTGATCATGAGCATTCACAGCGTGTTCGCGCACTCTGTCAACAGGCATTTGAATCAGAGCGTGATATTATTGAGTGGATTTTTGCAGAAGGAGATTTATCCTTCTTAAGTCGTGAAGAGGTTTATGCCTTTATCCAGAACCGCTTTAATCTATCTTTAGAAAGTATTGATATAGCACCAGTATTTAATCCTGATCCGATTTTGCTTAAAAACACAGAATGGTTTGATGATGAGATGATGGCAACCAAACATGTTGATTTCTTTAATAAACGGTCAAACGGTTATACTAAGCGAGTACAACCATGCACCTCTGAAGATTTGTTTTAGCCCGCCTTTTATTCAACCCTCACCCAATCCATCTGCACCAGATTTCTTGCAGTGTTGTTGAAAATCATGCCAACTTCATAGACTTGCTTGTCTGAGCCAAGATAGGCTTTGCTGTATTGCTTTTCTTGGATTTGTGCTAAAGCTGGGTTGGGGGTTTGTGGTTGATAGTCTGCTGACTTATCTAACTTAATTTCAATGACATACACCAACTCACCCAAGATAATGGTCAAATCCACCTGACCATGCACCGAGGTTTTTTCAGCAATCACTTGCGCATTGATCAGCTTGAAGAAGGCGTACAAAATACTGGCATAGTAGCCTTCATAATGCTCTAAGTTAGTATTGGTGAAGTTACGCCACGGAATATCGGCAAAAAAACCGATGATCAATTCCTGCACGCCAGCAAGGTTCTGCTCAGTGAAGTGTTTGTGAAGTAATTTGGTTGTTTGACTCTGGACATGAGGTTCTTGATCGCCATATCCATCAATAAACTGCCGATACAAGGCTAATTTCACTTCTTTATTGGGGATTCTCAATCGATAAGCGAGTTCACCATTAAAATCACGATAGGTGCTATCAATGGTCAGATAGCCTGTTTGATACAGCAGGGTAACAGCATCAATGCGAGCAATATCAAAAGAAGTCAGAATTCGATCATCGGCTTCGAGCATTTCAACGTCAGGCACAAAAAAAGGCGTTTGTCGAAAGAGTTGATGCAAAAAATTCATATTCCCCGTGCTTGCCCAATGGCTACGGTAGCTGTGTTGCTCGTCAATAAAGAGTAAGACATCGTAAGGGTTATAGACAGAATCGCCTAAGAAGTTGTAACCATTATACCACTCCTTAAGCTCTGCCCAATCCACGCCAGCGAGATGTTCAGCAAAGGTGGTTTCTAGGTCATGCTGGGTGTAACCGCAGATGGTCGCGTATCTTGGGTGTAGGCTAATGTCTTGAA
>CAZLOM010000232.1:0-2206 GCA_964561185.1 uncultured Piscirickettsiaceae bacterium | reverse complement strand
TGATAACAAAAAACCACCCGAGGGTGGTTTGGTTAACAAGCGTTTTCTGCTTAGAAGTGATAGTTGACACTACCCCAGAGTCTTGGTTTGGCATCATCAATGTTTTTATCGCTAGGTGCATCATCTGTCATGCGCCACGCACCTGACACATCCGCGCTCCAGTGGTCGCTTGTATAGCGTAAGCCAATCCCCGCACCGCTTAGGTTACGCGTTGTGTTGCCGTTGATGCTGATTTGATTTGCTGTGCTACTGCCTGCATCATAAAAGGCGTAGGGCGCAAAGTTGGCATTCAGCATATAGCGCAATTCGGTTTGTGCCGTCCAACCGATATTACCATAACCCTCGCCTGATGGATAAGCACGTACCCCTGTCACACCGCCAATACCAAAGCCTTCCGATGAATCTAGGTTTTTATCACTCCATTGTCCAGAGCCTCTGACATAAAGACTTAAGCGGTCAGTGAAGCCTTGCAATCGTGCAAGATCAATACCGAGCTTACTGAAATCACCTTCTGTTTTATTGCTGTCTTGAGACAGAAGATAATCATCAAGTTCTAGTTTTCCTTTTGTCCAAGTGACAGAACCAAAGGTGACAGCACCCCCAAATAGCGTATCTCTGGTATCAAAACTCAGTGCAATTGGCAGACTGTTGCTCTGCTTGGTATTGCTATCGGATGTTTTGCTAGGATCATCACTCAGGGTTTTATGTTGTAAATTCACAGACAGTGCGAGATTGCTTTTCTGACTTCTGATGAGCGCGTAACTCAAGCCAGCACTCACAATATCGGCAGTTCCTTTCGCACCTAGGTCTTTGAAGTCTTTGCCCAATTGATAATAGGTGTGGGCATAACTCACCGTGCCGCGTAAGCCTGACCCATTCAGCGGAAGGTTATAGCCAAGATTACCAAACCACATCTGTTCTTCCGATAACTGACCGCTGAGGTTGATTTGATCGCCCAGCATAAAGGGGCTGTTGATGTTCAGATTGGCTTTGGCTTTGTTTTCACCCGTATAGTGGTTGCCGTGGTTGTCAAAACCAAGGCTTCCTGCGTAGCGTTTATCACGCTTAATGTCAACCACCAAATCGCCTGTACCTACTTCACTGCCGGGTTGCACGGCTGGAGCAGACTTTATCCCTGCTTGATCGCTTAGGATGAGAGCAGATCGCTCTAATTGACTGCTTTCAATGACATCGCCTGATTTGAGCGGAGCCAGAAAGGCTTGTGCTTGTTGGTTTAGTTTTTCATCACTGCCAACTGCAACTACTTTTCCATATTGTCCTTCCACAACCTGAATCTGTAGAATACCATTTTCGATGGTTTGGGCTGGAATAAAAGCACGCGCAAAAGGATAGCCATGTTCACGATAATAAAGGCTAATTTGCGTAGCAAAGTGTTTAATGACAGAAAGATCATGTTTTTTACCAATCACCTTTGCGCCACCTAACGCCTGTTCGAGGAGATATTCTGCTGTAAATTTAGACGCTCCTGCAATCAAAATACGATTAACCTCAACCGCTTCTCCGCCAGCCGCTGTATCCGCAGCAAGTGCTGGTGCGGTAATGATGAATTGGTCTTTTTTAGGCAGAGATAAGGGGGTTTGTTGCAGCTGTTGCAGGGTTTGACCTGCATCTGGGGCGGCATGAGCCACTGCCAACACATGGGCAATCGCTAGGCTTAATAAAAGTGAAGTCTTTCTCATTATGGTCATATCTCCTTAGTGTTATTCCGTTTGGATATTTTATTCGTGTTGAGTGCAACATGGTTGTTGCTTGTTGGTGTGCTAGGGTTAGCCGTATTTTGCCCAATGATGTTATAGGCTTGGTTAGGAAAGTTAATACCTCCGTTGACAACAAATACCTTCATAAATCCAGATGAGTCTATACCAGCATTGCTCATGCTTGGCGTGGTAGCCGTTGTATCAGACTGGGTGTTGTTTTTTGCTTTAGTGGCTGGTGCTTCAACAAACGCAAGACCATCACTCATACCACCAATGCCAACAGAAGTATTACCCATGCTTGTGCCTGTGGGGAATGCCACCGTATTCGATAGACTTATGCTTTTTGCGGTTGCGTTTGTTGCAACTAACACGGCATTGACAATGCTTTCTTTTTGTTCTGGAGCCGTTGTTGGAGGTTCTAGCGGAGCCAGCGTTGGGGCTGCTGTTGGTGGTGTCGGTGGTTCAACAGGCGGGGCAAGCGTTGGCGG
>CAZLOM010000231.1:0-2217 GCA_964561185.1 uncultured Piscirickettsiaceae bacterium | reverse complement strand
ATTTAAGCATCCTCGCTGGCTCTGACCATTCCCCTCCGTTGGAGGGGTGGCAGGCTTGCCTGACGGGGTGGTCATTCAAGCAAGGCTTCTGCTGGTGTCATCGACTGGTGCGGTTGTCAAAGATATTGATTGTCCAATCGGGCAATACCTTTGCTAATCGGTCATCGTTTGTCCAAAACAGGTCGCATTGATGATACTTTGCAAATGCAACATGTAGTGCATCTGGTGTTTTCAAGCCAGAGACACGATACCGTAAAGCATTTTTGACAATGCTATCTGTTAAGCCTTCTATTTGAAAAATATCTAAAAACTCACGATATAGCTCAATGAGATGATGATTACGATCTTTTTCTGGCTTTACCATCACCTCTAACTCTGTCAGCGAAGAAACGACAAATCTTGTCTGTTCAAGATTGCTTATTTTCTTAACCAACGGCTCATAGAAATGTTCATGTTTTTCGACAAGATAGATGACCAAGCAGGTGTCCAGATAAATGGTTTGCATCTTCACTCATCCCAAGCGTTGCGCTGATCTTGAATACGTTGATCTATTTCTGTCGCACAAGTAGCTGGTAATTTATTAAAATTTGGTGATTGAATCAGTTGCAGTAGTGCTTGTCCATTATTCGCTACTTGTTCTTTGGTTTTGATAGGGTTCATGTTACCTGACAAAATGGTTACAAAGGCTCTGGTTTTTTCTACTAGATTCAAGGGTTCTAGTAGTTTTACCTCACCGTTAGGGTAAATTTCAGCTTCTAATGTTTGGAGCATGATTGTGTGTCCTTATTTGTGTGGTTGGTAGCATTTTCCTTCAGTCTCAGAATCCCTCACCCCTAGCCCCTCTCCCCGAGGGAGAGGGGGATTTTCAGCATTATATTCAATGAGTTGGGTTAAAAAAATAAGGTTCATTCGTGTTTTCCAACCCAAAAATCATCTGGCAATGGTGCATCGAAGTCTTCCGCTATCTTCAAGTCACCAGTGGCATGTAAACCTGCTGTTCGTTGTTCAATATGTTGATTGATCATATCTTGATTTTTAGTGAATAAAAATTCAATAAAGTTTAATACTTCTTTTTGGATAGATTCAGATAACAAAGTTACTCGTTGATTGATTAAATCTACTGTACTCATGGTGATTCCTTACTTCGCTCATTCATAAATTATTTCAATAGGTTAAACCTATCTTAATGCAAACATGATGTTGTTTTTGTATTTCAAACTCAATAACTAAAACTTACAAAAAACTAAAAAGGAATATCCTCATCTAACAATATATTTACTGGGGCTTGGATAGGAGGATGGTGAATATTTAACAAAGATTCATTCGCTTCTATCCAAGACCAACCTATTTCTGTAATTTGTAAAGCATCATAAGGTTCCTGAACTCTTTCATCATACTGAACATCTTTTAAGATATATTCTTTTGCTATGAGTTGACGTATGGCTAAATTGAACCCTAAACTATTTAGACCTGTCTTTTCAGCATCACGCTTTGCAGACCAAGCACTAACAAAAGACTCAGGCATAAAACTTTCAGTAGCAAGCGTTACAAGTACAATAATTTCTTTTTGTGTTAAGCCTTTTACAGACCCAACAGGGTCTGAGTCTGCCATTTGCTGAAGAATTACGCCTTTACTTACTTTAGCTTTTAATGCTGCTGTTATGTTTTGCTTTAATGATTCAAAGTCACTCGGTGAATCTGCTTTATACGAAATGACGCTTCGGTGCTGAATATCAAAAGGATATTTTTTGCCAGTCCGATCTTCCGCACAAACCATCACCACTTCACGCCCCATCGCAAATGCGAAGCCTAACTCATACCAAACATTAGGATTATCTTCGGTAATATCTGCTAAACAAATTATAGAAGCACGGATACCATCTTCAATGGATTCAATAGGAACAGAAACACTACTATCTTTATCTACCCGATAAGGCTCTAACTCTGCACTCACAATAGCTGGCGCATATACATCAGAAAATCGCTTATCGTACTTTCCATTATCAAACGGTTGAATTACAAAACAAGTTGCCATACTTAAACCTCCTAATATGCTTTAATCTTACGCAATTTCATTCATCACCCTATCCGTTTCTGTCAGCACTTTAAGTATTTTTTGATAGTGTTTGACATCGTCGAGGGTTAGGGTTCGTCCTTTGCGGTCTTTGAGCCATTTTTGGGCAGGTTGATAACCACCGATGTAGAATGTCCATGCGA
>CAZLOM010000230.1:0-2227 GCA_964561185.1 uncultured Piscirickettsiaceae bacterium | reverse complement strand
ACCAAGCGACAGCAAACGGGGTTGAGGTTGGTACGTCAGACCTGTTAGGAAAGGCGGCAATGCACCAGTTTGGCGGTACGATTCAAGGGCGTATGTTCCGTGGGGCGAAAGTTCCTGCTCGTCCATTCATGCCGATTCGCGGTGGTAAAGCAGACCTGCCAAACGACTGGCAAGCTGAGATTGTATCGATTCTTCACAACCGATTAGCACAAGCCATGAAAGGACGGTGAACCATGATTGTTAATGCTAATACACTGAACTACTTCCTCTATATTGACCGCTTTATCTTCTCTATCATGACACCATGATTAAACCAGACATTAACGCCATTATTGGCGACATTCAGCAAAAGATTAGCGTAACTGCTCCCGAGTATGACGTAGTCATCATGCCTGAAAACATGGATAGCTATGTGCCAAACAGTCAGGTAGGAGCGGTGTTTATTGGTTTTCGTTGGCTAGACCTTGGTGATAGTGAAAGCAGTCATTTCATTGTCCAGTTTGGGGAAATGATGGTACAGATTACCGTCATGTCCTACCACGTTTACGGCTCAAATGGGGCGTTAGATGTGGTGATGCAGATTGTGCAAACGCTGACAGGGGCAATTGTTGACGAAAACAGAGGGATTAAAAGCAGGGTTGCAGGCATTGAGCAGATTGGATTCGATGCCAGTAAGAATATTTGGGTATATGGCATAGATTTTAGATTGCCAGTGTTTGTATCAGAGGATTGATGACATGAGTAAACCATTTTATGCACAGAATCAAGTGATTCTTGCTGCAATCGAAACCATTTACGGCACACTGGCGTTACAGTCAGATGCTAAGGCAATGTTGGTGAGCAACATCAGCATGAAGCCGACCTTAACCAAAGAAGACCGCAACAACATGACAGGCATGATGGGCAATCAAGGGGCTATAACCATTAGCCAGATGATTGACCTGAGCTTTGACGTTGAATTGTCAGCGTCTGGCACGGCTGGTGTTGCACCTGCTTATCGTAGTTTGTTGTTAGCCTGTGGCTTAGAGGAAACGGTCGATACCGACGAAGTTATCTACACCCCAGTTGACGAAGCCTTTGCTTCTGCCTCTTTCTGGTGGAGAAACTCAGGCTTAGAGTACAAGGTGACAGGGGCAAGAGGTAGCGTTAAGTTTTCGCTGGATTCTGAAAAAACACCAAAACTCAGCTTCACATTTAAAGGCTTGTATAACGACCCAACGGCAAACAATGCGAAAGCAACCGCTGATTTTAGCGCGTTCAAAAACCCAATCGGGGTAATGAAAGCAACGGCTGAAACCTCATTCATGGGTTCTTTGGTTGAGATGAAAACCCTATCCATTGATGTGGCTAACCAAGTCGAGTATTTCAACTATACCAGCCTTGAAACGGTTGATATTGTGGGTCGCAAGTCTAGCCTGTCTATCAATTTCAAAACCTATCAAGATCAGTATGTCGATTTGATGCAACGCATTAAAAATAACGAGTACGGTGATTTTGGTTTTGAGCTTGGCAAAACAGAGGGAAGCATGATCAAGATCGATGTGCCGAATCTGCAAGTCAAAACAAGCCCAGATTTGTCTTACGACAAGGAAGTGGCGCATTTGGGCGTAGAGGCTTCTATTGTGCCAACCGCTCGCAATAACGATTTTGTTCTAACCTATCAATAACCTGAAATAACCACCAGAAGGGAAATAGTGCCATGGCTTATGAAATCAATCAAAATCGCGTGTTCAAAGCACCTGTTACCGTTCACACCATTGATGCAAATGGTAAGGACAGCACAGGCAAGTTTTCTGCGATGTTCAAGAATTTGAAAGTGAGTGACTTTGACAGACAGGAAAAGTTGTTGGATTTGGTGTTGGTTGACGTGGTTGACCTGATCATCAAAGATGATGACGGCAATGTGTTGACGGGTCAAGAGTTGATTGATGTGGTCAAAGACGATACGGATTTGGCGAGCGCGTGTGTTGACGCTTTTAATTCAGCTATGGAAAAAAAAGCCCAGAAACGCAAAACCTCATTGACCTCGTCCACCATCTCTTCCACGGAAGCCGTAGAGCCACCAGCGAAGAAATAGCCGACTTTTTAGCAGAATGGGGTGAGACATTTACCCCACCTGCTACACAAGATGATGATGACTTTCTAGGAGTCTTCCCCGAAAACCTAGACGCTGTTGATCTGTTCTTACGTTCGCAACGCTTGTGGCGTAAGACAGTGATCAGCGGAT
>CAZLOM010000229.1:0-2231 GCA_964561185.1 uncultured Piscirickettsiaceae bacterium | reverse complement strand
CCTGCTTCTGGCATGGCATTGTAAATGGAAGCACGCATACCACCGACAATTTTATGCCCTTTCAGCATGGTTAGTCCTTGCTGATGAGACTCTGCCAAGAAACGCGCATCTAGTGCACTGTCATTCAGGACAAAAGGCACATTCATCCAAGAGCGATCAGCAGTGGCAACAGGATTGCGGTAAAAGCCATTTGAACCATCAATCGCGGCATAAAGCTTCGCTGATTTGCGTTGATTGACTTCTGCCATCTTCGCCAAACCACCCTGTTCTTTTAGCCATTCAAAGACCAAACCTGCCATATACCAAGAATAGGTAGAAGGTGTGTTATACATCGAATCGTTGTCAGCGGCGATTTTGTAATCTAGCATGGTGGGCGTTCCTTCACGCGCTTGCCCAAGTAAATCTTCACGCACAATGACAATGGTCAAGCCTGCAGGACCGATGTTTTTTTGCGCACCTGCATAGATCACGCCAAAACGACTCACGTCAATCGGACGTGACAAAATCGTTGACGACATATCCGCCACCAACACTTTATCACCCACCTCTGGAATGCTCGGGAACTCTAAACCACCGATGGTTTCATTCGGGGTGTAATGCACATAACGGGCATTATCACTGAGGTTCCAGTCACTCACCGCAGGAATGGCTTGCGTATTGGTACACACCACATTAACATCACAGAATTTTTGTGCTTCTTTGATTGCTTTTTCTGACCAAACGCCCGTGTTGAAATAGTCAACCCTGTCGCCTTGCTGGGCAAGGTTAAGCGGAATCATGGCAAATTGTAAGGACGCACCACCCTGTAAAAACAACACCTTGTAGTTATCAGGAATCGCCATCAAGTCACGCAAATCAGCTTCGGCTTTTTGAGCAATCGCCATATACTCTTTGCTACGGTGACTGATTTCCATCACCGACATCCCTGAACCCTGCCAATCGAGCATTTCTGACTGAGCGCGTTCCATCACTGCTTGTGGTAACATTGCAGGACCAGCACTAAAATTATACACACGAGCCATGAAGTGATTCTCCTAAATCAGATGGTAAACTTTTGGTCTATTATAACAAGACTTAGAACAATGTTAAGCTGTGTTCGCAGAATTGGCGTTGATTGAATGCGTTATTAGTATAGAATTTCCTAAGCATGCCGATAATTTTGCTATCTTGTATTGCCTCGTAGCATAAGGAATAGACTTTCTATGAATAACCTAACCCTCTCATATCTTGATACTTCTGCCGATGATCGTTTTGCCAACCAAGTAGGCAGTCTTTCAGCACCAGAACTAACCACTGGCAAAGTAACCTTTGGCATAAATGGCGTGACTTCTGTTGGCTTTGGTGGTTTTTATGAGAAAAAAGGCGTTTATGGCACATTGAAAGTGCATAAGTTGACAGGTGCTTACGTGTTTGTAGCAAATGATTTAGCGTTGGAATCCTTAAAAACAGGCACAACAGAAACCTTTGTGGTGACTGCTAAAGACTCAAGCAATAGCGCACAAGCTGATCTGGTGATTGATATTACCGCAAATAACGATCTGGTCGCGGTCAGTAATCATCAAGCCACTATTTTAGAATCAGCGACAGCAAAGACAACAGGTAAAATCAAGCTATTGGATCGCGATGATGCCCTCGGTTCTGCACCCCTTGTGGCACAAACCAACACGGCTACCAGCTACGGATTTTTTAGTGTTCAGAGTAATGGACAATGGACTTATCAATTGGATAGTAATAATGCCACTGCAATGACGCTCAATCGAGGCGATAGCTTAACAGAAACCATTAATATGGTTACGGTGCTAACGGGTGAAACGGTACAACTGACCATCACCATCGTGGGGCAAGGAGGTTTTGGTACAACAGGCAATGACAAATTGATTGGCAATCAGTTTGATGAAGTGTTGTTAGGCTATGCTGGTCACGATCTTCTCGATGGGGGCGAAGGAAAGGATACAATGATCGGTGGTACAGGAGATGATACCTACCTTGTGGACAGTGAAAATGATGTGGTCACAGAGGTTGCCAATGAGGGAACGGATAACATTCAACTGAACATCATCAACCCAAGCAGCACCTACCTCCTACCAACGGAAATCGAACACCTTAAAATCATCAGTAACGCTGTGCAAGATGTTGATGGAAACGCTTCAAGCAACATCATTACTGGCAACAAACAAAATAACATTCTAAATGGGTTACTTGGAAATGATACCTTAAATGGTGGTGCTGGA
>CAZLOM010000228.1:0-2244 GCA_964561185.1 uncultured Piscirickettsiaceae bacterium | reverse complement strand
TTCCAAGAAACGATCCATGCCCGTGTGGAAGTGGATTGAAAGTGAAGAAATGTTGTTATTCCTAACATCTACTGAACACTAACCTAGTGCTTCCGCTTAATTGCTGAGGCGATCATCCAAATAGAGCCAACTGCACCCCATCACTGATGTCATTTACACTTGTGATGGGTGAATCAGTTTTAACTCCAGATTCGATGCTGTTGAGTAGTCTAACAATACTTCTACCCATTGCATAACCAAGATTGACAGGAACGGCATTACCAATTTGTTTGTATT
Source organism: uncultured Piscirickettsiaceae bacterium (assembly GCA_964561185.1). Lineage (GTDB taxonomy): Bacteria > Pseudomonadota > Gammaproteobacteria > Thiomicrospirales > Thiomicrospiraceae. Next base: position 1,968 of record CAZLOM010000228.1, on the reverse strand, counting down.
GCGCTGACATCGAACCAGAAAACTGCCATTCATCAGGAAATGTTTGGATTCGTGCATATTCTCGTATGGTTAATGGGCGATTTTCAGCTGGATGACAGCGTTCTGTTTGTTTTTGCGCTGGCGCACAAGTGAGTGTTAAACTAGGCAAATCATATGCCAATCGTCTGGCAATACCTGTTTTTCCACCACCAAGATGGTAGCTCCCTTGCATATATTCACGCTGTAACACTTCTGGAAGATCTCGCCAATTACCACCTTCTGGAATCATTGCCATGATTTCTGCCTTACGTTTAGGGTAAGCCTGCCCCACGGATTCAGAAACATTGGTCGGATAAAGCTCTCCTGCCATCAGGGCATCTCTCACAGTCATGATTCTTTTATAAGGGCTAGGCCATGAAAACTTAGCATAAGGAACAAAATCATTGCGAATCCCTACCAGCATTAAACGCTCACGTTTTTGCGGTACTTGATAAAACATAGCTTTAAGCACTTTTGGCTCGATCAACGTATAACCTAACTCAGCAATCACGTTTTTAATGACCTTCATCGTATTACCATGATCATGTTCTAGCAATCCTCGAACATTTTCACCAAGAAAAACTTTGGGTTGTGTTTCTTTAATCGCTCTTGCAAATTCAAAAAAAAGTGTTCCGCGTGCATCTTCAAAACCTAGCTGTTTGCCTGCATAGCTAAATGCCTGACAAGGAAACCCGCCAGCGAGAAAGTCAACGCCCCTAAATTTTGTAAAATCAATATGGCTAACATCACCTTCTAGCACATTCCAGTTAGGTCTATTGGTTCTAAGGGTATTACAAGCCTGTTTATCCCATTCATTGAGTAACACAGCATCTAATCCTGCTTTCTCTAATCCAATCGCTAACCCTCCTGCACCAGCAAACAATTCAATTGAGGTGAAAGGTTTGATGGGACGAGTCTTAAGTTCTAGCTCCCATTCGGAAGTTAGCATTGAGTTAATGACAGGAAATGAGGTTAATTGTCTGATGTCATAAAAAGAAGCCCCATTTTTATGGATAGGGACGAGTTTTCCACTCTGCTCCCATTTGCTGATAGTTGATTTTGAAACAGATAGAATGTCGGCTAATAGGTCTGCATGAATTAAATCACCATTCACAGCGTTAGATATTGATGTCATCAAATCCCTCATAACGCTCAAATGACAACAAATAAAGGCTTTTTAACAAATTAGCATCTATTGCCTTTAATTCTTGCATAACCGTATTGGATGTTTGATGGGTTGCTAACAAGTTTACAACATCATCAATGATTAAAGGCAAAGCCTCGCATAGTTTTTTGAATGCTAAAGCATCCCCCGTAACCAATTCATAGAACTTATCAATGGATACGCGACGAATTCTCTCATTAGACATGGATTGTTTATCAAGAGACACTTTCCAGACACGATTTTGACTGGCTTGTGCGATAACCTCAACCAATAAGCAGGTTGCTTTTTGGTCAGCTAACAGCGTATTTTGCATTCGCATATAGGTTTTTTGAGAAGAAGATGAGTTCATTGTATTATGTTTATTTTTCATCTCAACATAAATGTGTTGCTCCTCATTAACAACATCATAACCTTCTTTTGGGCAGTACCAGCCATTTCCCAATAACTTAAAGATATTTTGATGAAAATACCCAATTTGGTTTGTATTACTACGATCAATTTGACGAAATACTTCATCCTCAATCACAGTTTCGATACTACGTTTATAAACCTTAGCATCGAAAGTCATTTTAATCGGATCAATGAGATTTTTATTAAACTCAGCCAAATCAATGTGAAAGCGATAACTTAAAACGGTCTCTTTGACATGGTTAAAAATCGCTTCATCGGAAATAAATCCAAGTTGATATTGCTTCATTTTGAGCTCTCGCTTTTTAAGTTAATAGCATGGGCCTTCAAACGATTATACGCCTCCTTGCGCTAGGTTAGACATCCTCAGATTCAGT
>CAZLOM010000227.1:0-2268 GCA_964561185.1 uncultured Piscirickettsiaceae bacterium | reverse complement strand
AAGCCAACATCAAACAAGCCAACAGCTGAAACAGAGGTTCAGGTTTTGGATAAGACCAACAGCAACCCTGCTCAACCTGACCAGACCAGTGGGCTCAAATAAGTAACGATAAGCGAGCATTTGTGGGTAATACTTTTGAATAACTCTGTTAATAAGCAACATCATGGCAAAAGTTAGCGTTTCTGCCTCCACAGAAACACAACAAGCGATTCTTCTTTATGGTTTTGTATTTTGCGCACGACAAGATACGAACGCCAGCATTGCGCCTGCCTATCACACCACCACAGCACCCATTAGCCTCTCGCAAGCCACCACGTGGCTAGCACAGGAAGCCAAAACTGAGAAAGAGTTTATTTGGCTACATTTCAATCTGAGCAATCAAGGCACCTTGCGCTGGATGCAGGAACACCTGCCATTGCCCAGTAGTTTTTATGAGTCTTTAGCAGAAGAAGGCAGTTCAACCCGCATCGAACAAACCGAAGACCATCTCTTGGCGTTGATCAATGATGTCCGTTACGAGGGCTTAGAGATTGATGCCTCTGAAATTGCTACCCTCTGGGCAAGCGTTGACCACAATACCTTGATTACCCTAAGGCGTAAACCGCTCAGATCAATTGATCACTTACGACGTTCGGTACAGAGACAAGGGCATGAATTTCGTTCGCCCACCGATCTCTTGGCACAGCTGTTTCGTCATCAGGCAGATGTCCTGCTTCATATCATGCGTGAAAACACCGCTCGCGTTGACAGAATTGAAGATACCATTCTCGCTGGCAGACTGAAAGCCAGTCGTAACCAATTAGGCACTCAACGTCGTACCTTGGTGCGATTGCAACGACTGCTTGCGCCTGAACCCTCTGCCCTATTTCGTCTGATCAATCGCCCCCCTGCTTGGATTGCGGAAGAAGACATCAATGAGTTAAGCCAAACAACCGAGGAGTTTTCAACCGCCATGCGAGACATGGCAGGTCTGCAAGAACGCATTAAACTCTTACAGGAAGAAATCACCTCGCTCATTATGGAGCAAACCAACCGTAGCCTCTTTGTTCTCACGGGGATTACGGTCATTGCCCTCCCCATTAACCTATTTGCAGGCTTGTTTGGCATGAATGTGGGCGGTATTCCCTTTGCCGAAGATGGGCATGGTTTCTGGATGGTTTTGCTGTTTGTTTTATCCATCAGTGGACTGGTGGCTTGGCTGGGCGTTAAACGTATTCGCTATTTGGGATAACCAACTCGCCTGTTAATCGTTAATCTATCGACTAACCATGCGAGGTGTGTTTTGTGAAGGTCAATTGAAAACAACCATGCCATTTACATGATGATTCTATTAAGGAAGTGAGCGACTGAAAAAACCAGTTCGCTCACTGAGAGGATGGGTTAAAACGTTAGGGTTTCACCTACTTTCATTTCAAGCATTTTTGCTTTCGCACCACGTTTTTTCAGCTCTTTACCAAAAGCCTCAGGGGTACCAGATAATATATTAAAGGTTGCATAGTGCATGGGAATGGCCACCTTAGGCGACACCAATTTTACGGCCTCTGCGGCACGACCAGGTCCCATGGTGAAGCGATCGCCAATACACACCATCATGGCATCAATTTTACCAAATTCATTAACCAACTTCATGTCGCTGAATAAATCGGTATCACCCGTATGATAAAAACGCGCACCATCTTTAACGCTAATCACAAAGCCTACGGGAGAACCAGCTTCTTTCAATTCGCCACCATCAATTTCAATAGCGCCGCCATGAATGGCTGGCACAAACCCAACTTTAACCTCACCATCTAATAGGCTAATTTCGCCACCAGGAAAACCTGCCGTTCCCATATTGAACTGACCTTCTGGATACTTCAGATGTTTGACCATTGCCTTACCCAACTCCAAAGTTGATACCAGCATTGCTGTTGGGTTGTTATCCGCAATTTTAGCCGCATCACCCGTGTGATCAAAATGTCCATGTGTGATCAAAATTAAATCAACGGCATCTAAAGCCTCAATGTCTTTTTTACCATTAGGATTGACAGGGTTATCTAACCATGGATCAACCAACAGCGTTTTACCACTAGGGGTAACTATTTTATAACTGGAATGACCATACCAAGTCAGTTCAGTTGCCGCCAAAGCAGGTAGAGTAACGACCGCCAACAACCCAGCGATCAGGTAACGCACATTTTTCATCATCAAAGCCCCTATTGTTAATCCTTAAAGCATCCTTATGGACTGCCAGAAGAGATAGTAGAGTTATTTTCGACAATATGCAAG
>CAZLOM010000226.1:0-2270 GCA_964561185.1 uncultured Piscirickettsiaceae bacterium | reverse complement strand
GTTTGGTCATACTTTTCTAAGGTTTTTGTAAACGCACTGAGGTGTTTTTCGGAATCGGTGAGCAGTTTCGTAAAGGTAGTGGTTAAATCTGTGTTGGTGGTATCAGCAAGGTAATTGGTGAGGTCTTCAATATCGACTACTTCAACCACAATCCCCACTTTTAAGGCATCCGTAATGCTTCGACTGCCAATGGCGACCAGATTATCATAAAGGGCTTGCAGCTCAGGGCTTTCATAAACCCCGAAGGCTAGATCAGGTGTGGCAATGCCGTATTGATCAGCAAGCGTCTCAACACTACTGATGTGTTTGGTTTCGCTGTTCGTGGCAATGTTGGTGAATATCTTGAGATCCCATTTGCTGGCTAAGGTGGTGTACACCTCAAAAGCCAATTTTTCTTCTTCTGCCATAAAGGTGAGTGCGGTGGTTTCGTTTGTGGTTAAGGTTGCCATGAGGTTGCTCTCCATTCTGAATGAAATATATCTACACTGATCTATACTGTTTTAGATGAACCCATTGGTTCGATGGTGCTATTATTGAAAAAAAGTTTTTCAAAAGTGTTTCAGTTAAGTGGAAAGTTAGGTGGAAAGTTATGTCGAATGTCATGTCCAAAACAACCAAACCTAGAGTATTACTGCTCGATGATGATCGAGAGATTCGTCAGTTGTTAAGTCTCTTGCTGACACAATCAGGGTTTGAAGTCACCGCAGTGGGTGATATTGTGTCGTTTGAGCGCAGTCTTTCCTTATTGTCGATTGATGTCTGCATCATTGATTGGATGTTGATGGGCGAAAGTGGCTTGACACTGGCGCAAGGCTTAGCTCGCTTGCCTGAGCGACCACCCATGCTGATGTTATCGGCAAACGCTTCATTAGACCAACGCTTAGAGGGCTTGGCAGTGGTTGACGACTATTTAACCAAACCCTTTGAACCTGCTGAATTAATTGCACGGTTGCACGTCTTGCTCAGACGATTCCATAATGACAAAACAGAACAAACATTAAGACTAGGAAAGTGGACAGTAGAAAGTCAGCATCATCGGTTAAGCAACCATGATCAGCTTGTGGAGCTTAACGCTAACGAATGGCAGGTCTTATGGTATTTTGTGCAACGCCCGCACCGAATCATCACCCGAGAACAGTTGTTAGATCTCTTCGGTGATCAAGAAACCAGTGCGCGAGCCATTGACATTCGTATTTCACGGCTACGCAAAAAGATAGGTGATGAGTCTTTTATCGAGACGGTTTGGGGGCAGGGCTATCGTTTGGGTGAACATTTGACAAGGGCGCAAGCATGAAGCAGTCTGGTCGAAGCATCTTGTGGGGCGTATTTTTCTTACAGTTCATGGTGTTGATCTTAGCACTTGAATTGGTCGCGCTTCCGCTTGCCAAGCGTTCAGCTTCAGATTTGGCAGGGTTGATGCTGATCTCGGCAAAAGTTTGGGAAGACTTAACGCCCGATAAGCGTGATGCGTTTGTGCAAAAACTATACCTAGACACAGGCTTGCAACTAGAAAGAGGTCCGCTACCGCCAACACCACCCACTTGGAAACCCCATTGGTATGCCGATTGGGTGGAGGTGTCGCTGAAAACGCAGGGCGTGATACCCAGCCAAGTGAATATGCAGAAAGAAATGGTCGAGGTGCTTTTGCTGATTGATGGTGAACCAATTATTCTGCGAGCTGTCAGCCCCAGTTTAGGAAAGGTGTTCGCGCTATTTTTGGGCTTTAGTCTGTTGGCAATCATGGGGACATTACTTGCCTTATGGTGGCAAAAGCGTTGGCAGTTGCAACAGTGGCGACATCAGCTCGTGTTATCAGGATTGGCGCATGATTTTCGCACCCCTTTAACCCGATTAAAACTACACCTTGCTTTGTTGCCTAATCTTTCTGCCGAACAGTCTCAGCAAATGAATCAGCAAGTGGATGCTTTATCAGAAATGGTTGACACCACCCTCATGCTGGCAACGCAACAGCATCGGCAAGGTCAATACAAGCCCTTATCAACGATTTGGCAATCGTGGCAGTTGGCTTATCCCGACGTATTATTTACGGCTGACGAGACCTTGCTCGTGCAATCCGTTTCTCACTTACTGGGGCGTATTGGACAGAATGTGATGGACAATGCGCTCGTACATGGTCAGGGACAGGTGAGGGTAGGTTTGGCGCGTTATGCTTCTGGTTGGGCGTTGTCGGTGACGGACGAAGGGAAGGGGATTCCTGATGCGGTATGGCAAGCGGTTGAGCGCAACCAACCACCGCCAGCCAAAGGCGT
>CAZLOM010000225.1:0-2274 GCA_964561185.1 uncultured Piscirickettsiaceae bacterium | reverse complement strand
AACCACACCTGCTCTGCCAGTAAGGATTTGCTCATCGACCCCAAATCAATCTCATCATGCGCAGAAACCAAAAACAACTGGTTTTCTGCCTGTTCAAACCCGCGTCCTTCATTGACCCAATTCGCCAATACCGCATCAACGCCTTTACGCACCAACTTAGCACGCGCATTGTCGAGCAGATTCTCTGTTTCTGCTGAAAAGGCAATCACCCGACCGCGATCTGCTTGATGTCCTGCCCAAGCGACAATGTCTGGATTTTGCACAAGGGTGAGCGTCAGCGTTGAATCGGCTTGCTTTTTGAGTTTTTGCTCTGCTTTCTCAGCAACCCGATAGTCAGCAACCGCCGCCGCTGAAATAAACCAATCTTGATTGGCAAAACGCGCCTGAACCTGAGCAAACATGTCTTGCGCTGAACGAACGCGAATGCACTCAACCCCCACAGGATCGGCTAAGGCAGTTGGTCCAGAAATCAGCACCACCTCTGCGCCCATATCACGCGCCACCTCGGCTAGGGCATAGCCCATCTTGCCGCTCGAACGATTGCCAATAAAACGCACAGGATCAATGTCTTCAAAGGTAGGACCTGCCGTAATCAACACGCGCTGACCCGCCAATGCCTGAGAAACCTCTGACGACTTCATAACCGAAGCAACTAAGACTTCAACCAAGCTCTCGACCGATGGCATTCGCCCAATATCCACATCACCACAAGCCAAATGCCCCACCTCAGGCGGTAGAATGGTCACGCCTCTTTCCGCCAATAACGCCAGATTGGCTTGTACGGCAGGATGTCGCCACATCACCCCATTCATGGCAGGAGCTAAGATGACTTTTGCATTGACAGCCAAAGCGAGCGTTGTCAATAGGTTATCCGCTAAACCATGCACCAAACGCGCCACCAGATCAGCGGTGGCAGGTGCAATCAATAGCACATCCGCCCACTTAGCCAGTTCAATATGACTCATGCCCGCCTCTGCCTGAGCATCAAAAAGCGACTGCCTGACCACCTTTCCCGTGACCGCTTGCAAGGCTAAGGGAGACACAAACTCTGCACCTGCCTCAGTCAATACCACCTGCACAGAAAAACCAGCCTGCACCAAACGTCGCGCCAAATCAACAGACTTGTAGGCGGCAATCCCACCACTAACACCCAATAATAGGTTCTTGTTAGTTACTCTCAGCGTTTGTACACTCATGATTTCCCTCATAGACTGATGCAATTAGAGCCAAAATTATACAGGAGAGTTTGCTATGCTGACCATCTTAGACTTGCCAAAAGAAGAAAGACCACGTGAAAAACTCTTGCAACAAGGCGCGATTAGCCTGACCGATGCCGAACTCTTAGCCATTTTTCTACGGGTTGGCATTAAGGGTAAAAATGCCATTATCCTTGCCCAAGAATTGATCACCAGCTTTGGCACGCTTCCAGCCTTACTCACCGCCTCACAAGAAGATTTTTGCCAACATCATGGCTTAGGCATTGCAAAATATGCACAACTACAAGCCGTATTGGAGATGGCAAAACGCCATTATTTGGCAGAAGCCAAAATGGGGGAACGCATCACCTCAACCAGTATTGCGGTTAAATGGCTCAGACAACAGATTGCCGACGAACAACGTGAATGTATTTGTGGCTTGTTTTTGGACAGCAAGCATCGCGTTATTACCGCTGAAATGCTCAGTTTGGGAAGCCTGCGCGAAGCCCCTATCTATCCACGCGAACTGGTGAAACAAGCCCTTGCCCATAATGCCGCCGCCATGATTCTTGCTCACAATCACCCCAGCGGAGACCCTACCCCATCAGAAGCTGACATCACCATCACCAAACAACTCAAAACAACCCTCAGTCCGTTAGACATTCGATTGCTAGATCATATCATTATCGGTGCAGGCTTCAGCTACTTATCCTTAAATGAGGCAGGCTTGTTCACCTAATAGGATTCACTAACACCTTGAGCAAACACTGCTTGCCATTCAGCCTCTTTGAAGCCTAACAAGCGCACTTGCCCCTCACAGGTCAGCAAAGGACGCTTGATTAGGTTGGGCTTTTCCTGCATCAGTGCTATCGCGCTTGCTTGGTCAACAATGCCAGATCGAACCGCTTCAGGAAGATTGCGCCATGTCAGACTTGCCTTATTACAAATCACTTGCCAACCCACCTGATCACACCACTGAGCCAACTCAGCTGGCGCACCTTTACTTTTGAAATCATAAAATTGGTAATCAATACCTTGCGCCTCTAACCATTGACGCGCCTTGCGTACCGTTGTGCAA
>CAZLOM010000224.1:0-2283 GCA_964561185.1 uncultured Piscirickettsiaceae bacterium | reverse complement strand
ATCCCTACACCGATTTTGGGTTCAAAAAACTTTTTGGCGAGGAAGCCAGCAAAGAGGCACTGTTATGATCGAAGGCAATGAATTGAATGAGTATCTAAAAAGTTTAGCAGAATACAATGAAATAAAAGACATTCGCGATACTGCCTTTATGGATGGGGAGAAGAAGGGGAAGGAAATTGGTAGAGAGGAAGGAAAAATAGAGGGTGAACAAAGCAAAGCCTTTGAGATTGCTGGTAACTTGCTTGATTTGCTAGATGATGAAACCATTGCGCTTAAAACAGGATTAAGTGTTGAAATGGTAGCTGAATTGCGAAAGGAACATAAATGATCAGCAACGACGCTAGTCTTTACGCTAGAATGGGTTTACCCTTCTTAATGAGCCAGATCAAAAAGAAAATAGATCAGAACAATCCTAATAACAATAAGGCGAGGTGTTGATCATGTATGCGCATGCGTCGATGAATAAAGTATTTCGGGTTATTTGGAATGCAACGCTTGGGGTGTGGCAAGCCGTGGGTGAACTAGGTAAATCAGGAGGAAAAAGCACAAGTGACAGACGCAAAAAGCGTCATCAAGCAGTGGCTTTAGCCAGTATTGGGTTACTTTTATCACCATCGGGTCTTTTGTACGCCAATCCAACAGGTATGGGTGTGGTGTCGGGTACAGCGAGTGCGCTTCAGCAGGGCAATATGCTGACCATTACCAACTCGCAAAATGCGATTCTCACGTGGCAACAATTCAACATTCAAGCCAATGAAACCACCAAATTTATTCAACCAAGCGTGGATTCAGCCGTATTAAATCGTGTGTTGAGCAATAGCCCAAGTGAAATCATGGGACATTTGCAGTCTAACGGTTCTGTCTATCTTATTAACCCAGCGGGTATTTTGGTCGGTAAGGACGCAATGCTTGATGTGGCAGGCTTTACGGCCAGTACCTTGAACATCAGCGATGAACAGTTTAAGCAAAAACAGTTAGACTTCAAAGCCTTGTCATCCTTAGCAGGTTCAGTCACCAACCAAGGTACGATTCGCACGCCACAGGGTGGTCAGGTTCTGCTGATCGGCACGCGCGTGAGTAATGAGGGTAAGATCGAAACCCCAAACGGCGCAACGCTATTGGCGGCTGGTTCTGAAGTGATTTTAGGCGATACTGCCTTACCGGGTGTGTTAGTTGCGGTGAAGATCAAGGGGGAAGGAACGGCGGAAAACATCGGTCAAATTCTTGCCACGGCTGGTAAAGTCGGCATTCTTGGCGCGGCGGTTCAGCAGTCTGGATTGGTATCTGCGGACAGTGTGGTCAACGAAGGTGGTCGTATTCTGCTTAAAGCATCGAAAACGCTGAATAACACAGGCACGCTCTCTGCCAATGGCGAAACCAAAGGCGGTCATATTGTCTTAACAGGCGATGACATCACCAACTCAGGCACGATCAGCGCGACAGGTAAAACAGGCGGTGGTGAAATCCTTATCGGTGGCGATTGGCAGGGTGCTAATGCCGATAAATTTCCGCAAGCCACGAAAACCACGTTGACCTCAACGAGTGAACTAGATGCTTCCGCAACCGTGCAGGGAAGTGGCGGTAAGGTGGTTGTTTATTCTGATGTTAAGAATAAAAGCTCAGTTACCAATGTGTCTGGCTCAATTTCAGCCAATGCTGGTGCAAAGGGTGGCAATGGCGGCAAAATTGAAACCTCGGGTCATCAGTTGAATGTGGTTAATGCAAAAGTGATGGCATCAGCACCGCGTGGAAAAGCTGGGGATTGGTTACTAGATCCTGAAGATTTAACCATTCAAAGCAGTTCGACTACTGCTACCATCATGGATAGTACGGCATTTTCATCTGCTAGTGGGTGGACTGGTAATTTCCAAACTTGTTCTGGTGATTCAGGTAGTTCTGCTTGTATTGATGGCACTAAGCTTCAGTTTTCATATACTGCTGCTTCTGTTTCAAAGAGCTATTCTCTTTCTGGTCAATCAGTTGTAACTTTTTCTACTACGGTTCCAGTTGCACCTAAGGACAATAGTGCTAATGACTTTCCTAATGTAGGAGATGTACAGCTCGTTTTCTTAAATGCGACAGATTCTGTATTAGGAAGTGCGGTCAGTGATAGCGTTACTCAAAATTCAACGATCCAACAAATTGTAATGAGCAATGTTAGTGTGCCGATCGGTGCAACCCAAGTTCAGGTAGTGTTTAGACAGACAAGTCCAGGTAATGGTTGGGCAGGAAATCATGGTATTGCTTTTACAAATCCTAGTTTAGTTGCTGGTAATGCAAATG
>CAZLOM010000223.1:0-2288 GCA_964561185.1 uncultured Piscirickettsiaceae bacterium | reverse complement strand
TGGGACAAGAATAATTTACGATGGTTTGGACTATGCCCAAACGGTCGTTTTGATGGATGCCTACTATCCAGCGTGCGACAAGGCGGATATGTTCAATCGCCTTGCTGTGTTGGAAAGTGAGTTTTTGGAGTTGGTTAACTCATCTCGGGAATAGGGTTTTGAACACGAATAACCCAATGTGCAACGCAATCCAGCCAATGATTAAGGTTGGAATCGCTAACACAACGAGAAAAGCAGATTCTTTTGGTATCAGGTTTATTTTGTGTTCGTAAACAAACCAATACAACACAAAAACCCCAATAATGACAAAGGCAAACTTGCTTAACACAATAGCAAGTTCTTTTAACGCAGACGGATGGTTCATATAATGTCTCAATCGCTAAAGCTTGAAATTCGGATAGATGCCAATGGGAATGCACAAGCATACATTGCTGGCACCGATGAGCGTTTGGGAAAATTATCAGCAAAAACCAAAGAAACTGCAAGCGCATTTGACACCCTAAACAACAGCATGGCACGCATTGCCCAATGGTCTATCGCCTTAGAAGCCATTGGGGTTACACTTACAGGGATTCCACAAAAACTCATCGAAGAAGCTTCAGCAATGGAGCAGTTAAACATGAGATTGCAGTCGGGATCAGAAACGATTGCTGACTTCACTGCCAACAAAGAATATCTACTATCAACTGCCAAGAAGCTATCTGTTGATCTTGGTGCGCTTACCGATGGTTTCTCAAAACTGCAAATCGTTCAAGCCTCTGGCGTGATGACGATGGACGAATCGAAAACCGTCCTCGAAGGCTTAACCAATGCACTTCATGCCTCTGGTGGTTCTACTGAAAACATGAAACAGGTCATGTATGGATTAGGGCAAGCTCTATCCTCTGGCACGGTTCATATGGAAGAACTCAACCAAGTTACCGAGCCAATCACAGGCTTGTTGGACAATATCGCAAAATCAGCAGGTGTGAGCAGTGGTCAGTTTAGAAAGCTGGTTGAAGATGGAAAAATCACCTCTAGCCTATTAGCAGATACCTTGATCCCCGCCTTATCTCGTTATGCTGATGTCACAGAAGCCAGAGCCAACACCATTGCAGGCGCACAGGCACGGCTTGCGATTAGTTGGAAAGAAGCTGGAGACATTCTCAGTCAACCGATCAATGATGCCATTACCCCGATTATTGACGGATTCGGCACGGCTTTGGTCAGCAGTTCGCAAGCGGTCAGAGACTTTTATGACGCTTGGGATGAAGTACAATCTGCTTTAGCGGTTGGTGCTGGTACGGCTGGACTGCTGATGGTGGCTGGTAGTATTGGTACGATCACTGCGACTACCAAGATAGCTATTACCACCACTTATGCCTATATTGCCGCCAATGCGATGCTGGCAAGATCAGCAGGGGCAACAGCGGTAGCAGTCACAGCCTTGAACGGTGCGTTAAGCCTGATTGCTAAAAACCCAATAGGGATAGCGTTAACTGCTCTTGCGGCTGGATACACTGCCTACACACTCACTGCCGACGATGCAAAAGAATCGACCGACAAATTATCAGACTCGCAAACAGAAGCCAAAACGCAAGCACAATTGCTACTTGATCAGGAAAAAGCATTTGGTTCAACCTTGGCAGATGTCAACTCTACCCTTAGTATCCACGGCGCAACCACCGACGAAGTCAAGGCAAAATATCAAGACATCCTCAAACCATTAGACGAGTTTGACAAGGCGTTAAAACTCATCGAAAAAGATTTTGAGAAACTGGATGATCAAGAAGCGCAAGATCTCGCCAACCCAACAGACAAGGCATTCAAGGAAAAACTTGCTGCCCAAAAAGCCGCCACCGAAAAATCCAAACAGCTTTATGAGGAACAAAAGCGCGTCGCCATTCAAACCGCCAAGGATGCCTTAGAAGCCAGAAAAAAATCCTACGATGACGATTACGACCACTTCGAGCAAAACATAAAATCTCTTGAAGATTACGAAAAGGCACAGAAGGACGCACTAAAAGCCATTCGTGATGAAGTTGATCCGACCATTTCGCTGTATGAAGAGTACGGTCGTAAAGTGTTGGTTATCAACGAGCAAATCGAAAAAGGAAATTTATCAGTTGCTGACAGTCAAAAGTATTTTGCAGGATTGCAGGAAAAGCTAAATGAGAACCTAGAAAGCTATAGCAAAAAGACCGATGACGAATACGCTACGATGGTCAAATTAGCAGATAACGCTCTCAAGCGACTTGATGATGCCTTTGCTGACACATGGCAAAACATCTTTGATGGCTCAAAAGACT
>CAZLOM010000222.1:1215-2288 GCA_964561185.1 uncultured Piscirickettsiaceae bacterium | reverse complement strand
AAAATATGTTATCACAATCTATCCGTAGATAGATTGCTCGCCACCTGAACAGTAGTAGATGACTAAGTGGGTTTTACGCCAGCAATCGGATTGGTGACAGATGAAGGCTTGCGCTGTTCATCTGCACGCTTTTTCAAGCACCGATAGCCCTCATCACGAGGCTGTTTTAGTTCCGTGTTAATCTTGCTCCACAGACTCCAGACATGCTTATCACGATTCCTTGCAGGTAGTGTTAAGGTGACTGAGTGCCCGTCACGAAGCACATATGTAAGTTTTCCCTGTGCATCGATTACAGGATTTTCCCGAAAATTCATTGCTCGTCTGCCAATCGCCATTGCTGCTGACAGATGACCGCTAATCCCAAGACGCTTGGCATTATTCACATTGCCAATCAGTGAAGTATAAGCGGGATTAGTGGTGATGACTTCAACACCTGCTCTGAAAGACGATGATGAGATCATTTGATGTATTTGGTTATATGCAAGGCTCGATAGCATTCTGTTATAGTTTCTGTCATCACTATCGGTTAGTGCTGCTTTCTTTTTCTTGAAGTCGAGTTTTTCTAATGCAATCGGTTTTTGGGCTTTAGATGCCCATTGCGCAAGTGCTTTAGCTACTTCGCCAATGATCGCTTGTCTCTGGTCGCTAGACTTATTTTCTAAGTGCAGATCATAACGTTTAAAAGCGATTAGATTACCAAAACGATCCAACTCGCTGACCGCTAAGTGGTCTGCATTAAGATCAACACCGATGACACCTAATTGCTTTTCTGTCTTTATTTCGTTACTCACAGGAACAGAAATCAAGGCACGCCAACCTTTTGCGTCTTTACTAAAGCGATAGGTGAGCGCAATGCCTGTGCGTCTTTTGCTGTCAATTTCATTACCATCAGCATCGGTCTTTTTGTACGTTTCGACACGACTGGCTTTGAGGGCGTGAATGATATGATCAGCACCATAGCCAAGACGGATGTTTGTGGTAAACACCCTGCCGAACTCAGCATGTAACGCATCAGGTAATCTGATCGTCAGATTAACACTGCCATCATCCTGCAATACACCTTGGCAGGTTTG
>CAZLOM010000222.1:0-1115 GCA_964561185.1 uncultured Piscirickettsiaceae bacterium | reverse complement strand
ACCAAAGCATAACTTGGGGTTATTGTTTTTAATGCGCTGTTGAATACCTGCAAGACGCGCTTTGAGTGTTGCTAAACGACGTTTGCTTTGGTGCAACGTAAAATCAATGCGTTTGATTGTTTGTCGTGCTTTTTGACGGCGGTTAGCATGAATATTAGGCTCTGTTAAAAACACCACTTCTCTCTTGCGAGTATCGGTTAACTTTTTAATCTGAGTTTCTTTGGTTTTAATTTTCTGTTGGTAGTCAGTGACGGTAAGTGCCAATAGCTCAAGAACAGAATCAATTTTGCCATCCACGCTGATGCGCAGTGAGTTAAACTGACGAGCGGTAATACCGTATTCTTTAAGGTAGCGTGATTTGAGTTCATTGATGGATGTGGTGCGATGCACACGATCCACATAGAGCTTACGCTCAACCTTGCCAAACAACCTTGCAAACGCGTCCAGAACAGGTTGTTGACCTGCAATTCGCGCTTGGTAAGTGAATGTCTTGGTTTCGGTCATTTGTCTAAATTCTCGACCACTTGTTTAACGCCATCAATCAGCTTTTGGTTTTTACGACTACGAGAACCGTACAATCTGGCAGAAAAAACGGTAATGATTTCCAATACATCTTTCGCTAAGTCTTCTTCAAAGCTGGTATCTTCGCCTTTATTGATAATCACCACTTCTACCTCTTTTGCTTCACAGATAGCAAATACCAACTCAGCACCAAAGCGTAGCAATCGGTCTTTGTGCGTGATTACCAGTCGTCCAACATTATCATCAAGAATGGCTTGCAATAATTGCTTTAATCCTTTCTTGTGGTAGTTCATACCAGAACCCAAATCGCTAATCACCTCAAACATCCAGCCTTGTGATGAGCAATACAACTCAAGCACTTGTTTCTGGCGTTCAAGATCAGCTTTTTGATCATGACTTGATACGCGAGCGTAAGCGATGGTCTTGCGATTAACCACAGAACCATGCTTCATTTGCGGCTTAATGCTTGAGAGCAAGTAGCGACGTTGATTGCCTTCCGTTCTTTCATCAGGAATCAACTTACCTTCTCTTTCCCATCGACGCATCGTGCTTGTCGATACACCTAACAACTCTGCCGCTTTTTCAATACTTAA
>CAZLOM010000221.1:0-2299 GCA_964561185.1 uncultured Piscirickettsiaceae bacterium | reverse complement strand
TATGAAGATTTATCAACTTGATAACGCTGTAACATTTGGCTGAGATTATCCGCAATTTTCAAAAAGCGATGACTGGTATTCGATGCCACATTCGCGCTTTCAAGGGATGCGTTGGTCAAGAGGTTAATCTCGGCAATATTTTGTTGAATCTCATTGGTTGCCGCACATTGTTGCTCCATGGTGCAGGCATTGGTCATGTTCATTTCAGAAATATGATTGACGGCATCGCCTAAGCTCATCAAAATCTTGCCTGCATTTTCAGATTCTTGAGAGGCTGTCATGGCACGTTCTTGACTGTCCGTCATTAGGGTTAAGGTTTCTTCAGCGGAAGATTGCAATTTACCCACCACCTTTTGGATTTCTTCGGTTGATTTTTGAACCTTAAGTGCGAGAATGCGTACTTCATCCGCTACTACCGCAAAACCACGACCCGCCTCCCCCGCACGTGCCGCTTCAATGGCGGCATTTAGGGCTAAGAGGTTGGTTTGTTCAGAAATTTCCTTAATGACCGAAATAATGCTACCAATACTGTTACTGTCTGCCACCAATTGCTGAATGGCACTCATCGAGCGCATGATCTCATCACGTAACGCCTGAGTTCCTGTCACGGCAGCAGAAAGTAATAGCATTCCTTCACGTGTTTGATCTCCAGCGCGTTGGGTGTATTCGGCAGTATGTTCAGCATTTTTAGACAGAGATTGCGCACTAGAAGCCATTTCAGTTGCAGAGGAAACCAATTGTTGCGTTTCAGCTTGTTGTTTGTTCACCGCTGATTGCGTTTGATCGCTTAAATTGGATAATTGGTTGGAGGAGGTTACCAAATCTGCTGACATTTCATGCAAAATCGAGACCATGCGATCAAACTCTGACATCATCTGGTTAAAAGCGGCGGCTGTTTGACCAATTTCATCATCATGCACC
Source organism: uncultured Piscirickettsiaceae bacterium (assembly GCA_964561185.1). Classification (GTDB taxonomy): domain Bacteria; phylum Pseudomonadota; class Gammaproteobacteria; order Thiomicrospirales; family Thiomicrospiraceae. The sequence continues at coordinate 1,378 of CAZLOM010000221.1, read as the reverse complement.
TGCTTAACACGTAGGGTTAAATCAGCGGTCGAAACGACTTTTTTGATGGTGGCTTCCAGTTTCTTTAAGGGGGTATGAATGGCAATATAGGTATTTCGTCCAAACACGAGGGTCAAGGTTACAATCAACATACCGAGCAAAATAAACAATACAGAGCTGATGTCGGTCAGTTGTAAAATGGAATTTCTTTCCTCCAATGCAAGACGCAACTGTAACCCAATCAGTTGAGAAATATTGTCACTGATGGGATCAATCACTTTATATAAAGGACCATCAAAAGCATATAACCCATCAGCAATCAAACCAGGCTTATCCTGCAAAAACAGATGTAAGTCAGCGATCATTTTGTCAGCAGTGAGAAAGAGAGGCTCTGTCGATAAAGCCAGTTCTCTTTCTTCTTCATGGTGAATGCCCGACACATAAACCGCCCATTGACGCTCAACCATTATCTTATTTGTACGCAAAGCTTCATCTACTTGCGCGCCAGTAAACAAACCAGCATTGCCTTTATTGACGGCATCAATGACGCTGACTGCATAACCATCGGCAATTTCTTTCAGGGCACTGATAGGTTCAACCTGTTCACGATACATCTGGTCAATACTATGCCCTAAATAGCGCATAATGCTAACCCCAATGACCATCACAATGAATAAACTCACAACAGGCAAGCCTACCAGTTTGAGCAAACGACTCTTAACGGTTTTTGTCTGTGAATAGTGCATTATACAACCTCAAATTTGATCTCTTTTGTGCTTTTTCTCTTATTCTAGTGTCGGCAAGGAGCGCAATAGCTTTAGCAAACGAAGAGTGATTAGCAAAACTAGTGCCGTAAACACAACAAGACAGATAAAATATGTTAGAATGCTCGGCAGTTAACATGACTACTCGAAAGGATAGTAGGATGAGTGTCAATTGCCCACACCAGCAAAACGCTTACCATTTTGGACGCGGTGGTTCAGATGCAGAACATCAAAAGCATCAAGCAGATATTTCTGTCTTATTAGATCATCACCAAGCAATTGATAGAGAGATTCATCTACTTGAAACGGGATTTGTTGCCACTACCACCAGCAATAATCCAATGGTAGCAGAGCATATTATTACCCATGTTGGTGACATGAAAGCACGATTTGCCAAAGGTCGCGCCATTCGTAGCTGGGATCCCGTTTATGCGCTACTCTTTGCTTATCGTCATGAAATCACTATGGTGTATGAAACCTTAGAGAATGGCATTAAAAGCACAGTAAGCACCAACAACCCAGAATTGGTTGAACTTTTACATGCGCATGCACAAGCGGTATCAGGATTTGTGGCTCAAGGCAGGGCGGTGTCTGGGCAAGCCTATCCGATTTCACCAGAACTGAATGAACGCCTA
>CAZLOM010000220.1:0-2321 GCA_964561185.1 uncultured Piscirickettsiaceae bacterium | reverse complement strand
GCCTTTACCGTCACTAAAAGGGCGATTCGGTTCGTTTTCTGTTAAAATGTCTTTTCCCGTTATATCAACGACTCTTCAACGACTATTTTAACAAAAAGGGCGTATCGCGTGAACATCGACAAAGGATTGGCCAGTTGTGGGCGTGGGCTTGCGCCCTTATTAGCAGACGAATTAAAAAGTTTAGGGCTTGAAGTCAAAGAAGCACCGCATGGCGTGTGGTTCTGGGGAGGTTTGCCTGCCGCTTACCGTGCTTGTCTGTGGTCGCGTTTGGCAAGTCGGGTGATGCTCACCCTTGTCGAGGGTGAGGTGAATGACGAGGCTGAGTTAATCGAGTTGGTTCGCTCGGTGGACTGGTCAGACTGGTTGTCGCCCAAAGGCAGTCTGGCGATTGAGTTTAATGGTAAATTGCCTTTTATTCGTCACACCCAGTTTGGGGCGCAAAAGGTTAAAGATGGCATTGTTGACTGGTTTAGAGATCATCATGGTCAGCGTCCTTCGGTGGATACCGATATGCCCGATTTGCGCTTACAAGCATGGGCTGACAAGGGCAAATTTTCTTTAGCCGTCGATATGAGCGGTTATAGTCTCAATATGCGTGGCTATCGCTTAGATACGGGTTCTGCTCCGATGCGCGAAAGCCTTGCCGCTGGTTTGCTCATGAAGTCAGGGTGGCAAGAGATTGCACAATCAGGGGGGACTTTGCTCGACCCCATGTGTGGCAGTGGTACGCTGTTGATTGAAGGCGCTTGGATGCTGGCAGACATTGCACCCGCCTTATTCCAAGTCGATCGCATGGGCTTTCGTCGTCATGAGAACGCAGAGCTTTCTGTATGGAAAGACTTGGTTGACGAGGCACGAGAAAGACGCACGCAAGGGTTAGCCAACCTAAAAAATGCGTTTATTGGCTTTGATCACAATCAATGGGTGATTCAAAAAGCGCAAGATAATGTGCGTCGTGCTGGTTTGAAAGATCATATTCAGCTCGCTCCCTTGGGGCTTGGTCATTGGCATAACGAAGATTGGAATGCTGGCTTAGTGATCGTTAATCCGCCATATGGTGAACGGATGGGTGAAGAGCAAGACCTTAAAATGGCTTATCAACGCTTAGGTCAAACCCTGATCAAAGAATGCACAGGCTGGCAAGCGGGTATTTATACCACCAATGAAACCCTTGGTCACTGGTTGGGCTTACGTGCCGACAAAATGCACGCCTTTAGCAATGGCGCGTTGGAAGGAAAATTATTGCGTTTTACGCCCTTATCTGAACAGTCTGTTAAGGTCGTACCAATTGACCCAAGCCTGAATCTGGTCAGTGATGTCGTGGCACATCGTGCCAACCTTGCCGAGAGTGAAGGCGCACAGATGTTTGCCAATCGCCTACGTAAAAATCTCAAGCAGTTCGACAAACTCGCTGACAAAGAACAGGTCAATGCTTACCGTATTTATGATGCGGATATGCCTGAATATGCCTTCGCCATTGATCTTTACCATGCGCAAAAAGCCGACTGGGTACAAATTCAAGAATATGCCGCGCCGCGTTCGGTAGATGAAAAGGCGGCACGTCGTCGCTTGTTTGAGGGTATGGTCGTCTTGCCAGAAGTCTTGGGAATCGCGCCAGAGCAGTGTCATTTCAAGCGTCGTCAGGTACAAAAGGGCGAACAACAGTATGAGGCGATGTCGCCATTGCATCTGCTTGATTGGGTGCAGGAAGGCGATTGTTGGTTTCAAATAGATTTAACGGGTTATTTGGATACGGGATTGTTCCTCGATCATCGTCCGATTCGATTATGGCTTGCCAGTCAGGCGCGGAATAAGCACTGCTTGAATCTGTTTTGCTATACAGGTTCGGCTAGTGTTCAGATGGCTAAGGCTGGCGCGAAAAGCGTGACCAGTGTTGATTTGTCCAACACCTATCTTGCTTGGGCGCAAGAAAATGCCGCTGAAAATGCACTGCCACAAGCAGGTCAAAAACTGCACTGGGAGCGGGATGATGTGCTGGAATGGTTGTCTGCCATGGCAAGTCTTCCCGCGCACGCGCGTCCACGCTATGATCTGATTTTCTGTGACCCACCGAGCTTTTCTAACTCTAAGCGTATGGCTGGTACGCTAGACGTGCAACGAGATCATGTCAAAATGATTGCTGACATGGGTATGTTACTTGCCCCACAGGGTCAGTTGATTTTCTCAACCAACCTGCGAGGCTTTAAGTTAGATATGGAAGCCATGGCTGAAATGGGGTGGCAAGTCACCGACATGACCAAGATGAGTGTTGGCTTTGACTTCCAGCGCAATGCCAAAATTCACCAAGTGTGGAAGCTGGA
>CAZLOM010000219.1:0-2334 GCA_964561185.1 uncultured Piscirickettsiaceae bacterium | reverse complement strand
GACAAACCCACGGTTATTCCTGTTTTGGTTTATAATGAAATCCTTTGTTCTGCTAGGATAATGACCCTTTGTTATGCCTCACACGCCCACCACACGCGCCAATATCGGTGCAACTAAAGAATATTTTGCCCCCTTTGCGCAACAACTCACCGATCAGCAGAAACTGGCGGCTTGTCATCAGCAGGGACACGCGCGGGTTCTTGCGGTTGCAGGGGCAGGTAAAAGCAGTATGTTGGTTGGACGCATTGCGTGGTTGCTTGATCAAGGTGTTGCGGCGAAACGCATTCGCGTATTAACCTACAATCGTGAAGCCGCCGATGATTTTCGTCGTCGAGTGGAGCAAAAACTTGGACGCTTACCCCTTGTCGTACAAACCTTTCATTCACTGGGGTGGAAACTGCTTCAACATCTGGGTGCCGATGGAACCTTACCCAACTGGTCATTGGCAACCGCGGGGCAAGAAACCCAACTCAAACGCGATGCCTTGCGCCATACCCAACAAGAAACCGATCAAATCGAAGCCCTTGGGCAGGCAATGGAATGGGTCAAGGCACAAGCCCTGCCTTTTGATCTCGGATTAAAAACCCTCCCTGATGGGTTGAGTCATCTCGCCACCAGCCTCAAACACCTCGAAACTCTGCGTCAACGCGTGGGTATCTGGTTTTTTACCGATATGTTGTATGCTACTTGGTATGCCTTGCATCAGCATCCCGACAAACGGGCACAATTTGCCAACCATCTGGATTATATGCTGGTCGATGAATATCAAGATGTCAACGAGGTACAGCATCAACTCTTGACTTGGCTGGCAGGTGAACGCGCCCAAGTCATGGTCGTTGGCGATGTCGATCAGTGCATTTATACCTGGCGTGGCGCACAAACAACTTTTTTATCAGAACGCTTTGCGCAAGACTTCGCGCCAGTCACCACTTATCACCTACCCAATACCTTTCGTTTTGGGCATCGACTGGCATTGTTGGCGAATCATGCCATTGCCCATAATGTGTGGGCAGATCGCGTACCCGTGCTGTCCTCCAGCTTTGCTCCTGATACACGCCTTCACCTCCATCAAGGCTATGACAGTCAACACTGTGCAACCATCCTACAAGCATGGCAAGCCACAGGAAACAGCCTACAAGACTGCGCGATTTTGTTTCGTACTTGGGCGCAATCGGCGGTGGTTGAACTGTCTTTACTCCAAGCAGGGATTCCTTATCGCATGTTGGGCGACAGCAGTATTTGGGAAACCACCCTTGCGCAAGGCATCATCGCCCTACTCGCCCTTGCTGACCGTAGTCTGTGGCAACAAGCCTACGAAGAAAGACTGAACGCCTTAACGGCTTTTTGGCAGTGTCCGCCCATGGGATTAAGACGTTCTGATCGTGAGTATTTGACGAAACTGTCGGCACAAAACCCTGAACAAGTCGTTCATGCCATCGAATCATTGCCTTGCGATCGTGACTGGCAAAAACAGCAATGGCGTGAGCGTGGTCGGTTATGGAATCAACTCCTCACCGCTCAACCCGATGCGCTTGCCTTAAGCTTCCTCACCCAATACTGGCTAGATACCGATGCTGAATCACGCTTTGAGAAACTGGCACCAACACCCAGTCAAGGCAGTATGCAGGTTGCCCTGCTACAAGCCATGATGGGTATGATTCCCGCAGATTGGACGGTGAGCACCAGTCTTGCGCATCTACGTTTGCTTCGCCAACGCGCCACGGCAGGTCAACAAGATGACAGCGCAGTCACCCTGACCACCATTCATCGGGTGAAGGGACGAGAATGGCACTGCGTGATTCTCTCAGGTTTACAAGATGCTGTTTTTCCTGGTAATAAATCAGGAGATCAACAACAGTTACTCGAAGAAGAAAGACGGTTGTTTTACGTTGCCATCACCCGCGCACAACAGCAGTTACACCTGATCCTGCCAGATGTTAGCACGCTTCTGCCCTTATGGGAGGTTGGCGCACTCGGTAAAGAAGCTGGCAAAAGCTGTCGCTTCATGGCAGAAACCAACTTTCGTTTAAGCGATCAACTGGGTGCTTATCTCTATCAACAGACAGATCAACTGCCTACGGGAATGGATTTACACATCGCCAACCGTTATCTTACCGCCCTAGACCGACAAGAAACCCTGCACAGTAACCCACAACAGATTCATCAGCTACACAAAGGCGATCGCGTCAAGCACCGCACCTTTGGCATGGGCATGGTGCTACAACAACAAGATGATCGTTTAGAAATTGCCTTTGCTGATGGCGTTCGTTGGCTCAAAGCAGGGCATCCTGCGTTGCAAGCCGTAAAAAATGACGGTTAGGCATTTCCTAACAC
>CAZLOM010000218.1:0-2343 GCA_964561185.1 uncultured Piscirickettsiaceae bacterium | reverse complement strand
TAGACCCACTGCAACAGTGCCTGATGCAGTGTTTGACCATTAACAGGCTTGCTGAGATGATCGTTCATGCCAGCAGATAAGGCTTTTTTCTTATCTTCAATCATTGTTGCGGCGGTAAGGGCGATGATTGGAATGGTTGGATTAAACTGACGAATAGCTTGTGTGGCTTCATAACCATCCATAATGGGCATTTGAATGTCCATAAAGATGACATCAAAGTGTTCTTGTTGTGTCTTCTCAACAGCAACGAGTCCATTTTCTGCTATCGAAATTTCTAGCGTCAATTCCAGACGTTCGAGGAGCGCAGTAACCACGCATTGATTGATTTTGTTGTCATCAACGATAAGGATTCTGATCGGGTGCAAAAAGATACTGGGGTCTGTGTTGATCTCCTTGCGTTTTACTGAACTCATGATGCTATCTGTGGTAGGCGTTTGTTGTACTTTTAAGGGAATACTGAAGTAAAAACAAGACCCCTTACCCAACTCACTGCTCACTTGAATCGCCTCACCCCCTAAGGCTTGCACCAAGCGATCACTGATCACCAAACCTAACCCAACGCCATCAAAAGCGCGTTTGCTTGAATTATCTGCCTGATGAAACGCCTGAAACAGCTGTTCTCGTTGGGTGTCTAGCATTCCAATGCCTGTATCCTGTACCGAAAACATCCATAAGCATTGGTCATTTTGCCAAGACTGTTTGTGTGCCGATAACACCACACTGCCCTGATGGGTAAACTTAATAGCATTACTCAACAAGTTGCTCAACACCTGCTTGATACGCATTTCGTCACCGAGGTAAACCAAGGTGTTTTCCTGCGGTGCATTGATGATCAGGGTTAACCCCTTTTCCTGTGCAGATAGGCTGAATATTTGTGTTAGGTCATTGAGCAAGTCGTTCATCGAAAAAAGTTTGTGGGTAAGATGAAAGTCACCTGACTCGATACTGGAAAAGTCTAAAATGTCGTTGACAATACCCAATAGCAGATGTCCTGATGCTTGAATGTGCTGAAAATGCTCGAAATATCGTTGATTTCGTGTAGGATTGGCTTCACTCATGCCCAGTTCGCTGTGTCCTAAAATACCATTGATTGGTGTACGTAGCTCGTGGCTCATGTTGGCAAGAAAATTGGATTTAGCTCGAGAGGCGGTTTCAGCAATCTCTGTTTTCAGGGCAAGGTCTTTGGTCATGATACGCGCCATGGCTTCCGCTTCTTGCTTGCGCTTGGCAATACTGGCAATGCTCATGAACAGGAAAAGGTCGATGAGAATACCACCAATCGCAATGATAATGGATTGATCAATAGGGTCATCATTGATGTAAAATTCATTGGCTAAGGTTTCAATTGTCCAGATTCGCTCACCCAATCGAATGAAATGGGTGTTTTGAAAGTTGGATAATAAGGGCGTATTAATGGCTGAATCAAACAAGAGATGATCATCGTCCCGTTGATCTGTATCGTAAATACGAAAATGAATGTCTTTTTGCACACCCCCTAACACGCCTTCTAAGAAATCCTTAATGCGAAAGGGAGCAGACACATAACCCATTAAGTGAGCTCTTCTTGCTTCTACGCCATCTGCTTCTGTCATCTGGCGAGCATAAATAGGTTGAAACATCAAGAAACCAAATTGTACATCTTGGGTAGCTTCTTGTTTCAGAATGATTCTTCCTGTTAACTGAGCCTTTCCTGTGTCGCGAGCTTGCTCCATGGCAACGCGTCGTTTGGGTTCAGACATGGTATCAAATCCAAGAGCGCGTTGGTTACGCCAATCGAAGGGTTCTAAAAACTGAATAGCCGTTTGATCGCCCTCTCGTAATGGCTGAATGGTGAACTCAGGAAAGCCTTCAGCACGAATACGCTCGATAAAGTTGGCTTTATCCTCCGCCTTCACAAAAGCATTAAAACCCAAGCCTTGAATACCAGGATAATTTTTACTCAATTCTAGTTGTGCCACAAACACCTGCCAATCATGACGGCTCACGGTTTCATTTGTGTAAAACAAACCAGCGGTTGAACGTAACAGCATTTGGTAGGCATGCAAACGAGTTTCAATTGCGGTGCTTAAATCCTGAGACTCTAAGACAAACCTATCCTGCTGACGCTGTTTAACGCTATTGCTCGAAATCCACCATGCCAAGGCGGTAATCACAAACGAGGCGAATAAGACCATCCATGCGGTGAGCGGGTGTTCAATGAGTTTTCTGAGCATGACCAAACCACAGGTTAAGAAGAGATCAGCAGATTATAACACTTATGTGTGTGTAACCTATCAGATAACATTAGTCAAAAAAACAAGTTAAGCCTTACAATAGGGTCTTTGTGGCTCATTTTCTAAGGAG
>CAZLOM010000217.1:0-2373 GCA_964561185.1 uncultured Piscirickettsiaceae bacterium | reverse complement strand
GTTATCACAGAGCAAAGCACATCAAACAAGATAACCCAAAAAGATAATCCTATATGTTCCTAAATCCCATAGACTTTATTAACCGAACCGAGAAACACATCGTTGTGACTGGACTCAGTCGCAGTGGTAAATCAACACTATTCACCAGCCTCATGGCACAGTTGCAATATCGTGCACACGGACTAGGCATCGGTGGCTATGATGGGCTACCGCTTTTGTCTGTCTTGCCCAGCCGTTTGGTGCAAGCTGTGGAACTGGTGGCATGGTCAGACAGCCCTGCATTTCCCTATCAACACAACCTCGAAAGCCTCTATGCGCGTCAGTGGCCAGACTCGACCAAGTCGGTCAGTACCTTTGCGGTGGACATCCATTTACGCAAAGAAAACCAGCTACTGCATCGACTGTTTGGTGACAGCGTTACCCGATTGGTGATTCATGACTATCCGGGGGAATGGTTAATGGATTTACCCATGATCCAACAATCCTTTATCGACTGGAGTGCGCATACCTTTGCCCAACAAACCAGCGAACCCCAAAAAAGCCTTTCTGCTGACTGGCATCGTTTTATTCATGACTTTGACTTCTCTCGCCCCGCCAATGATGCCAATGCTGAACAGTTGATTCATGCCTATCGCGCCTATTTGCTCAAAGCCAAACAGGATGGACTCAGCCGTTTACAACCCGGTGCACTACTCCTTCCACCCGATGCGTTTGACCTACATCGTTGGGGATTTTGTCCGCTACCTGCCAAGGTGACAGCCAACCCACGCCATCCTTGGCTAATCCTCTTTCAAAAGCGTTACCAATACTTCATTAAACAGTGGGTTGTGCCCTTCCGTAATGATTTTTTCCGTCACAGCGACAAACAAATCATTCTGACCGATCTGTTAGAAGGACTCAACTACGGCAAAGATTATCTCTACGAAATACAGGAAACGCTAAACCACCTCGTTGCCAGTTTTGTTTATGGCAAACGGGAATGGTACGAACGTCTGCATCGCCCAATGGGGATTACCAAGGTTGCTTTTGTGGCTACCAAGATTGACATGATTCCCCCACAAGAACAACCCAATCTACTGGCGTTACTGAAAGATATTAGTGACGGCGCACAAGCGCAACTCAGTGAAAAGCAGGTCAGTTTTGAACATTTTACCATTGCTTCGATTATGGCAACCAAAGTCGATCAGCAAGACATTCTGTTCAAAGACCCTGAGGGAAAAACACATCGCGTACACTTTAACCCCATCCCCAAATTAATTCAAAACTTTAATGACAAGGCGGTTTATCCTTTCCTCAAAGCCGTTCCACCCATGATCCGTCATGAGGGAGATATTCGCTCCTTAAACGTTGATAAACTACTTGACTATATGCTCAGAGATTAACCATGTCGCAAACGCAATCCTCAACGAATCACCACTCACAAGTCACCATTCAACCAGCCGAACAAGACTTTGACAGCCCCAGCCTATCCGCGCCTCAGTCACAACTGAAAATGACGCCAGCCGATCAAGATTTTGATCATATTGCTGACCAACGACTACTACCACTGGAAACACTCAAAACCATCACGGATGATCAGGAAGAAACGCCCGCGCCTTGGTATGCTCGTGTTTGGTTCTGGCTGTTATTGTCGGGAACGCTTGCCCTATTGGGAGGCATCAGCTTTGATCTCATCAGCAAATATGTCAATAATTTCGACAAAACCCCCATTTTTTCAACCTTCATGCTGAGTGCAAATGGCTTATTTGTGGGGTTACTCTTGTGGTTAGGGATTCGGGAGTTACGTGCCTACTGGCGTGTTTCTGCCTTGAACATCACCCATCAGCAGGTCATGCAACTGGCGCAAACAGGCACGAAAGCAGAAATCAACGCACTGTTACAACAAATAGACCAAGCGGCGAATCAGTCAGCCATACCCGCTAGGTTACATCAACATTTTTGGGCATCCATACAAGAACACCATAGCGCGACAGAACGTCTGCACATTTACCGCACACTGGTTGCCATTCCCTTGCGAGAAAGTGCAGAATCGCTCATTCAACCTGCCATGCTACAAGGTGCTGGGCTCAGTTTAATCAGCCCAAACAGCAGTGTACACACGCTGATTTTGTTGTGGCGCAGTGCAAAACTGGTACGTGAGATTGCCCAATGCTATGGCGTGCGTCCCAGATTCTTTGCAACCCTAACCCTGCTTAAAATTGCTTTAGAAAATGCGGTGCTACAACAAGGCAGTGATTTGTTGATTGATGCTGGCATGAATAAACTCAGTGAAGGCGTGTTGTCCTTACTCGCAGAAAAAGGCGCGGAAGCGACAGTCACCAGCCTGCTGATCCGTCGTTTGGCGAAAGCCACCATTGAGGTCTTGGATGTCAC
>CAZLOM010000216.1:0-2403 GCA_964561185.1 uncultured Piscirickettsiaceae bacterium | reverse complement strand
TTGACCCCCTCCTGGCTTTCGCCTAGGAAGGGGAATGCGCGAACGAGTGTTCAAGAACAAGCTAAAAAGCGTACCGATAAAGGCGAATTTTGGTGGGAATTACGAGCTTGCGCATACTATGATTCATTTAATAAACCAAAAATCATTTATGCTCATTTTCAAAGCGAACCACTGTTTTCTTACGATAAGGTAAACTACTTTACCAACAACAAGTGCTATATTAGTACCACTGGTGATTGGTTTTTATTAGGGTTATTAAACTCAACAGTGATGTGGATGGTTTTTTCTTCTATAACAACGATGATGAGAGGTGGTTTTTATGAGGCAACCACTCAAAATATCAATAGGCTTCCCATCCCCAACGCTACCGAAGCACAAAAAAATACCATTGGAGCATTAGCAGAAACCTGTCAAACCCTGACCGAACAACGCTACGCTATCGAGCAAAAAATCGCCAATCGCCTGATTAGCAACCTCTGCCCAAAAGACAAAACCGCCAAACTGACCCAAAAAGCCCAAGCATGGTGGACGCTTGACCTCACCAGCCTACAAACCGAACTCAAAAAAAGCTTCGAACTCAAAGCCAGCGATAAACTCATTCCCCTAAAAGAGCAAGACGAATGGGAAGACTACCTCAAAGAAAATACCAACACCATCAACAGCCTAAACCAACAAATCGCAGACAAAGAACGTGCGTTGAATCAAGCCGTTTATGAACTGTTTGGATTGACGGAAGAGGAAATTGGGATGGTGGAGAGATAAGAATTTCCTTTTTTGGTAACTTTTTATTGATTTTGACTTTGGGAACATTATAATAGACCACTTGATGATAAGCGTTGTATCTTTATGAGAATTATTAGTAAACGTACATTAACCGATTTCTGGACAACTTATCCCGAGGCAAAAAACGCTTTAGATACTTGGTATGCCAGTACATTGAAAGCTAACTGGGCAACCACCCAAGATATTAAAAAAACCTACAACTCAGCTAGTTTTTTAGCGGATTGTCGTGTGGTATTTAACATTTGTGGGAACAAATACCGCTTGGTTGTTAGGATTCACTACCCCACCCAAATCATTTATGTCCGCTTTGTTGGCACACATGCTGATTACGATAAAATTAATGCAGAGACAATTTAGATCATGAAAATTAAACCCATTAAAACAGAGCAAGATTACGAGCAGGCATTGCAACGCATTAGCGAACTAATGGATGCAAAAGAAGGCTCCGAAGAGCTAGATCAACTTGAAGTGTTAGCAACACTAGTTGAACAATACGAAGCCATTCACTACCCGCAAGACTTGCCTGACCCGATCGAAGCGATTAAGTTTTTTATGGAACAAAAAGACTTAACGCAAAACGATATGGTTGAATACTTTGGCTCTAAAGCGAAAACTTCCGAAGTGCTCAATCGCAAACGTCCACTAAGCTTGAGCATGATGCGTAAGCTAGTCAATGGGTTGGGTATACCTGCTTGTATTTTCCTACAAGATGAAAAAGTGAACTTAACAGCTGATACCATCGACTGGTTGGCTTTTCCCCTTAAAGATATGCAGAAAAAAGGATATTTTTCGAATTTTTCAGGTAGTTTAGTGGCACTAAAAGAACAAGCTGAGGAAGAACTACTTTCGTTTATATCAAGCGTTCAACAAGGTTTTGCATTAAAACCAGCATTGATGAAAACAACAGCACACAATAGCATTAACAAAGACGTAAACTATTATGCCCTTTGGGCATGGCAGGTAAAAGTGTTACAACAATGTGAGCGTCAATCTGTTAAAAAATATCATGCAAATGCTTTTGATAAAGCTGCGATGCAACAACTTATTAAGTATTCTTTTTTGGATAATGGAGCATTACTGGCAAAAGATTTTCTAGCCAAATATGGCATTCATTTTGTCATCGAACCACATTTAGAGCAAACCTATTTAGATGGTGCTACCTTCTTAACATCAAAAGGGAATCCTATTGTTGCACTAACCTTGCGTCATGACCGTTTAGATAATTTTTGGTTTACCCTCTTACATGAATTAGCTCATGTTCAGTTGCATCTAAATAAAGCATGCACAACCATTATCGATAGTGATTTGAATCCAGATAGTAGCGATAAAATCGAACAGGAAGCCAATCAATTAGCTCAAGAAATTATTGGCTTATCTGATGATATGCTGATAGGTATCACCCAGTATGCACAAATTACTACCTTAGCGAAGCAATACAGCATTTCCCCTAGTATTGTGATTGGTCAAATACATCGTGTACAAAAAAGCTATAAACCATTTCGTCATAACCTAAAGAAAATTAGGCATTTATTTGGTTAAAACACCATCAAAGGAATCTGCTCCAAATGACCCTCACCGCTCCTAAAATCAATAACAACCCCTTTCACTGGCATGGCTTAA
>CAZLOM010000215.1:0-2422 GCA_964561185.1 uncultured Piscirickettsiaceae bacterium | reverse complement strand
TTGAAACGTCTTGAGGTGATTAAGCATTCTATCCAGTTGGGTGAGGATGAGTTAATTCCCAATCAGTTGGCTAGGTTGGCTGATGTTGAGGATAATCGTGTCTTGGAGATTGTGCTTGCCTTGCAGGCTGGACATTATCATCAGTCGTTGACCTTGATTGAAGCCTATCTTACGCAGTCTAAAGGCTTGGTGTTGGTTGAGAGTGGTGAAACTGCCGCTTTGAAATTAGAGCTGAAAAGGCTTGAGGGTAAGCTGTTAGAACTGAGTGAAGAAAAGCAATCTATTCAATATACGATCAATCGCTTTCGTACTCAGTATCATCAAGAGCTTGGGGCGTTAATGCAAGCCATTTTAGACTGCGATTATCGGATTCATTATCAAAAAATTCAGCTCAAGGCACAACAAAAAGCCAAAATTCAAGCCAATCTTGCCAAGGTAGCCTCTTCTGTTGAGCTATTGAAGGCGAAGATTAAAACATTGCAACAGAGTGACCTAGAGGATGATGATCTCGCACAATTGCATGAAGTGCTGACCGAGCTGAAAACCGAAAAAGATCAGTTGAAAGCAGAAGAAGCCACACTGGAAGCCTTTGAGGAAAGCCTATCTCATGATGAGGATTATCAAGACTATCAACAAGTAAAGCAGGATAAAGAGCAGTTTAGTCAGCGCAATACTCAGGTCATAGAGCAGGCTAAGTATGAACTGGCTGAAGATGAACTGATGGCGTTGAAGAAAAGCTATCGCAAAGCGGCAAAACTCTGTCATCCAGATACCTTTTTGTTTGATGAGGATAATGAGGACAAGTCGAATGTGATGGTTGAGTTGAACCTTGCTTACGAGGCTCAAGACCTTCATTCGGTACAGCAGATATTGCTCACGCTTGAAAACCCTAGCAAAGCGTCAGATGTCATTGACCATCAAACCTATCTCGATAATTTACATCAGAAAATAGAAGAGCTCACACAGCTTATCAACAAAAACATTGCCGATATTGCCAATTTAACAGCCGATCCTGATTACAGACGCATTCAACAAATCGAGGATTGGGGTGCGTATTTTGAAGAGGTCAAACAGCGACTCACCGCGCAATTGAGTGAGTTACAGGAAGAGGAAGCCAGTTTAACAGGTGTGTCGGTTGATGACTGGGACGACTTAGATGAGCTGGAAACAGAAGATGAATCGGTTGTTTCTGTTGAGGTTGTCGATGAATTGCAGGCATTGGTGGCTGATTTTGTGGCGTTGGTGCAAGATTATGAAGGCTTTCGTTGGTTGCGTTTGTCGTTGGAAGATCATGTAAATCGTTGGTTGAATCAGTTTGATGATGGGATTCGTGTGGCGTTATTGCGTGAACTCTATTATGTATTGCAGAAAACCTATCTTTCTAAAGCCAAGATGATGGCGTTTATTCGTCAGATGATTGTGAAGATTGCGGATCAGCATGATGCAGGCATTGATTGTTGGCAAAGGCTTCATCTGTTGAACATTCAGCAAGGTGGCAACAGCCAAAAGGTCATGGTGCGGTTGTTTAAGGAGATTTTGGCGCAAGAGCATGGCATCACGCGTGATGAGCAGACGCAGGCAGAACATTACGTGTATCTGGATGATGTGATTTTTACAGGGAGTCGTGTTAAGACAGATTTGAATGCTTTTATTCAGCAGATCAACTGGTCACAGGTGAGTGTGCCAATCACCATTTACATTGTTTCTTTTGCGCGTCATAATTCAGGGACTTATTATTTGCAAAGAGAATTGCGTCATCCGCACATTCATTTTGAGTTTTTGTGTCAGGAAGGTTTTGAGTTGATGAATCTCAAGGAGTCGATAGAAACCTCTGAAACCGATTGTCTTGTGCCTACTCGTCCGTTGGTGCATCATGCTTTGTATGATCAGTATGTGGCAAAGATGACCTATAAGCCTGTGTTTAGAACGCCTAAGGCGGATTATTTGCCCACCAGCGCATCTGCGTTATTTTCGAGTGAGGCGAATCGTTCTTTGCTGGAGCTGACGTTTTTGGATAAGGGGTTGTTGATTTTGCAACAGTCGCCATTTTTTAAGGTGTATCATCGTCCTTTGGGGTACAGTAAGCTCGAAACCTTGGGCTTTGGTAGCCTGATGGTTACTTATCGTAATTGCCCGAATAATGCGCCATTGGCGTTATGGGCTGGTAGTCCTTGGTATGCGTTGTTTCCGAGAATCACGAATAAGCAAGCTAAGACGCTTCACAGTTTATAGGAGTGGTGAAAAAATGGCGGATAAGGTTAATGCACTTGCGGTGCTAACGAATCAGGAAGTGGGGCTGGCATTGGCTGATGCGAAGGATTTGTTTGCGATTACCGATCGTATGTTGGCAAGAAAAAAGAAAGAACTCGCTCTTCCTAAAGATGAGAGTTGGATGTTTAGGCTATGGGCATGGGCGGATGAG
>CAZLOM010000214.1:0-2428 GCA_964561185.1 uncultured Piscirickettsiaceae bacterium | reverse complement strand
GGTAAATTTCATGAAAAAGTCCTTACACTGAGCAGTTTGCCCAACCACAATAAAAAGGCTAATTTTACCCAATCAGCCACTGAGATGCAAAGGCTATAACTTCATACAGGTGTATTTAGACCATTACTTCAACAAAAAAATAGCCCCAAAATTGGGGCTATTCGTACAAGAATCCTAACAGATATGATCTTATACTTTTTCGCGGATACGCGCTGCTTTACCACGCAAGTTGCGGAGGTAGTACAACTTAGCACGACGTACATCACCACGACGCACTACTTGAATGCCTGCTACTGCTGGGCTGTGTGTTTGGAAAACACGCTCAACACCAACACCGTGAGACATTTTACGTACCGTAAACGCAGAGTTTAGACCACGGTTACGCTTAGCAATTACCACACCTTCAAACGCCTGTAAACGCTCACGTGAGCCTTCAATTACTTTTACTTGAACCGTAACGGTATCACCAGGACCAAACACTGGAACATCTGATTTTAACTGAGCAGTTTCAATCGCTTTAATCTTTGGGTTCATCTATTCACCTCAAAACACTTGTCCGCACTATGCGGTTTTATTCATCAAAATGGTTGAACAGGTCATAACCTATTCAGAAAATGATTGGTTCTTAATCCTAACTCGGCACTCATGAATCAACTTCTCGCAGAAGCTTCTGCTCTAAGGCTGACAAATCGCGCTGATCCAATAACTCTGGACGACGTTTCTGAGTACGCTGAAGTTTTTGCTTTAACCGCCACCGTGCAATTTTAGCATGATCGCCTGATTGCAACACATTGGGTACAGCTCGCCCAGCAATGACAGGCGGTCGTGTATAATGGGGACAATCCAACAAACCATCCGAAAAAGAATCTTCTTCGGCAGAGGCTGAATCGTTTAACACGCTGGGCAGTAAACGCACCACCGCATCCATCAACAGCATCGCTGGCAGTTCCCCACCAGACACCACAAAGTCTCCGATCGAAATTTCTTCATCAACATATTGCTCGATGAAGCGTTCGTCTATCCCCTCATAACGCCCACACAACAAAGCGAGTGACGAATAACCAGCCAATTGACTGACCTTCGCCTGCGTTAAGGGTTGCCCTTGTGGCGAAAGATAAATGAGATGTGGCTTTACGCCAAGCATCTTAATCATCCCTTCAACACTATCCGCTAATGGCTGATATTTCATCACCATCCCAGGTCCGCCACCATATGGGCGATCATCGACGGTTTTATGAACATCATGCACATAATCTCGCGGATTATGACACACCAAATCCCACTGCTGACGCGCAAAAGCACGTCCAGTTACTCCGAAATCACGAACACCAGCAAACAACTCAGGAAACAACGAAATCGCATGAAATGTCAACACAATCAGAAATATCCTGATTCCCAGTCAACAACCACTTGTTTCTCCTGCAAACTCAAACGCTTAACCACCACATCCATGACAAAGGGAACCAGCTCCACTTCACCTGAATCGCGTTTAACACGCATGACATCATTTGCACCAGTTTCCATCATATCGATAATCCGACCAATGTGTTGACCTTGTTCACTGACCAGTTGACAACCAATCAGATCAACCCAATAAACATCATCATCGGCACGCACCAACTGCGATGACTGAATGGCAATATCTTGCCCCATCAACAGACGTGCGATCTCACGATCATCAACACCCTTGAACTTCACCACCAATTTGCCATCCGCAAAGGCTTGCTTATCCTCAACTTCAAATGCTTGCCACCCATCGGCTGTCTTCAACAACAAAGGGCTATAGGCTAGTATTTGAGCAGGTGGACGCGAATAAGAAAATACTCTCAACCAACCACGCACACCGAACAGTCCATTGACGCGACCTAAGAGAATTTGCTCACTCGTTGATGACATAACTGCGATCGTCCTTTTCAATATTAAGAGTGCGTTATCCTCGTTAGCGATTAAGCAGACTTAGCTTGTTTTGCTAAGCTGACAACACGGTCAGATGCCTGTGCGCCCTGACCTACCCAGTAAGCCATGCGTTCTGCATCTAAACTTAATTTGACTTCGTTACCGCGAGCAACAGGGTTAAAAAATCCGATGCGCTCAATGTAACGACCGTCGCGACGCATACGGCTGTCTGCAACAACAATG
The DNA here is from genome assembly GCA_964561185.1 of uncultured Piscirickettsiaceae bacterium. Classification (GTDB taxonomy): domain Bacteria; phylum Pseudomonadota; class Gammaproteobacteria; order Thiomicrospirales; family Thiomicrospiraceae. The sequence continues at coordinate 289 of CAZLOM010000214.1, read as the reverse complement.
GAATAAAAAGGTTTTTTCTTAGCGCCACCACGGGCAAGACGGATTACAACCATCTGTCACTCCTTAACTTAATGAATTAACGACAACAGGAATCCCTGTTGACTAGATCTTATATCCAATACCAACCCAATAATTGGGTTAGCCAATTATTATATCCCTTTGTTATCAGTAGTGACAAGTGAAAAGCTGAAATAAAGTGAATTCGACTATATGCTGATGAAAAAACTCCATCAACAACTATCTACTGTGATATTATACAAATGTATAACTTTTTGACGAACAGGAAATA
>CAZLOM010000213.1:0-2457 GCA_964561185.1 uncultured Piscirickettsiaceae bacterium | reverse complement strand
CAGGGAGCAAACACTAAAGATAACAACAGCAATAACAGTACAGCGCAACCGTCACCCAGAAACAGGGATGCCAAGGGGCGGTTTGTATCAGAATCGACAGCGCAACCAACGAAAACACAGAATACAGGCACAGGTGACAGGGATGCTAAGGGTAGGTTTATTGCTGGAGATGGTGCAAGCCAACTTGCTGAAAAGCAGAAAGACAAAAGCAACCTTAAAGACCTTGCTAACACAATAACAGGCGCATTAAGCAATAACAGCCAAATCGACCCAGCGATAGCGGCAATGTCTGAGGTCATGACACCGATTAGCAGGTCGATTAACTTTGTGTCTCGCGTAACAAGCAAAAAAGAAGACCAAAAGCAGACAGGCATCATGTCAAAAATGCTCAAATTTTGGCAAAATCGGGCAAATAGAGACGATTCAGACGAAAGAAAAGCGCAGAAACAACGACAAGAAATTATAGACGGTCAAGCCAACCAACAAAAAGGCGGTGGACTACTCAAATTCTTAGGATTTTTAGCCCCGATTGTCGCCCCTGTTTTGGCAATTTTGGGGGCAATTTTAGCCGCCATCGTCAAAATGGCGGTTGGTGGCGTAGGTAAGGTTTTCGGTGGTTCTAATCGTGCATCATCTACTCATAACCGAACACCAAACCAGACACCTAACGCCCCTAACTATCCTGCTGGACACCCGAATCATAGACCTAACACACCTGATGCACCTGATACGAGAAATAATAGACCTAACACACCTGATGCACCTGATGCGAGAAATTCAGGCGGTGGCGTTAAAAGTTTTCTCAAAAAAATTCCTGTTATCGGTGCATTACTTGGTGGGGCAATTGTCGCAAACGAGGTTATGGCAACAGAGGAAGACAACGCTAAAAGCCGAGAAGAAAAAGACAAGGATAATGGGGCGGTTATTGGTGGTGTAGTTGGCGGTGCAGGCGGTGCGATTGGTGGAGCAATGGCAGGGGCGGCTATTGGAAGTGCTGTACCAGTTGTAGGCACTGTAATCGGTGGACTGATTGGCGGTGTCGTTGGTGGTATTGGCGGTGATCTTGTTGGTCAAGAGATTGGCAAGAAGTTCGGAGAATGGACAAGCCAATTAAGAGATGCAGACATTGCAGGAAGCATTAAAAACGCTTGGCAGGGTTTCACAAACTGGATTAGCACATCATGGGATAGTGTGTCGTCATTTGCTCAGTCTAGTTGGCAAGGGTTTACTTCATGGGCATCATCATCATGGGATAGCGTGTCGTCATTTGCTCAGTCGTCATGGTCATCATTCACAACAACGGCAAGTAGTGCGTGGGGAGGGGTTACTTCTTTTGCTCAGTCGTCATGGGATTTGGTGACAAAAAAAGGAGGTGAGCTTTTCGATGCGGTTAAGCCTTCTTTTGATTCGTTCACTCAGACAATTGGTGATTTTGGCAACTCGTTAAATCAATGGGGCATTGATCTTTTTGGTGTTGATCTAAAGGCAGGGTTTCAGGGTATTTTTGATGCTGGAAAAAACCTGTTCAATCAGGCAAAAGACAAGGTATCTAAAGCATTTGATTACGTAAAAGAGAATACAGTAGTAGGAAAGTCTGTTACTAAAGCGGTTGATTATGTCGGTAGTGGCAAGGCAAAAGAAGACGTTAAGGCAGGCGCAAGCAAAGCATGGGATGCTAGTACGATTTTCGGTGGTCGAATTGTCGGAAGCCTTGCCAAGGGTTATCGCCATAAAGAAAAGTTTGATGGCATAAAAGGAGGCGAAGGGCTTGCTAAAAACGGCTCTTATACCAACGATGAAGCAAACAGAATCAGAGAATTAAAGGGAAGCGGTGCTAATACAGGCTCAGGAAAAGGACTTACCCCTGAAATTCAAGCCAAGATCACAAAGGCGGCTCAAGAATCAGGATTAGACCCTGAAATGATGCTTAAAATGGCAAGCATGGAATCGGGCGGTAATGCGAATGCAATCAGTAGCACGGGGGCGATTGGCTTGTATCAATTCACGGGGCAAACCGCTTCGGGTGTTGGTATCACAGATCGCTTTGACGCTGATCAAAATATCGCAGGCGCAATGAAACTGACACAACAAAACAAGAAGATTTTAGAGGGTTCAGGGCTTGAAGCAACACCAGAAAACCTATACATGATTCACCAATTAGGTGGAAAGGCAGGAATAGAGGCTATTCAAGGCGCAAAGGATGGAAAGAAGGTATCTGAGTTATCCGAATCAACACAGAAAGCCATGAGCGTTAATGTCGGCAAAGGCTCTGCTACTGCTCAAGAGTATTTGACGGCTAATGCAAACAAGCTGAACAATCAGAAAATAAAAACAGTCGAGACGCAAATAGCGCAAAAACCAAATCAACAACCTGCACAGGAGACGGCACAAACTCAAGTAGCACAGACAGCACCAACAACGCAGGCGACAACAGCACCAATAACGCAGGCGACAACA
>CAZLOM010000212.1:0-2458 GCA_964561185.1 uncultured Piscirickettsiaceae bacterium | reverse complement strand
GAAAACAAGGCGCTTCTGGTCTTTGGGTGTTTGCTTAAGCGCCCGGAGCCGATAAGCATTTGCTAGGGGCTGTATTGTTGATGGGGTGTGGGGCTTGCTTTGTCCAAGAACTCTAACCAAAGGCATTAGCTACCACCTGAACGTCAGGGTTCAGGGAACTAAAGCACACCACTGATTGGAATGCGTCTTATTTCTTTACATATCAATTATCTATATGACAACTCCTTCTATATCTCACGCAAGTAGCTCACATACCACTTTAATCATCGGTGGAGGTATTGCGGGTTTATCATTAGCTCTGAAACTCGCTGACCAACATCCTGTTACCTTGATGACAAAACAGGACTTATTGGAGTCTAATACCCTTTATGCTCAAGGGGGCATAGCCGCTGTATTGAGTCAACAAGACAGTGTTGCCAATCATGTTGATGACACACTTATCGCTGGTGACGGATTAAGTGACTTAACCGTGGTAGAGTACACGGCTCAAGCAGGTAAACGCGTTATTGATGAATTGATTGCCTTAGAGGTTCCATTTACCCCATGTCATGACAGTCAAACATCAGTACATCAAGACTTTCCCTATCATTTAACACGAGAGGGAGGGCATAGCCATCGACGTATTATTCACGCCGCTGATCATACAGGCGAGTCGGTTCAAACAACCCTACAAGACAAAGTCAGATTGCATCCGAACATTCAACGACTTGAATATCATTTAGCGATTGATTTGATTGTGCAACAGGAGCGTTGTGTCGGGGTTCATGCTCTAAATCGCATCACAGGAAAGTTTGTCACGCTATCAGCACAAGCCGTCGTATTGGCGACTGGTGGTGCTGGCAAGGTTTATCTTTACACCAGTAATTCGGATTTAGCCACAGGGGATGGCATTGCCATGGCATGGCGGGCAGGGTGTCGCATTGCCAATATGGAGTTTATGCAATTCCATCCAACAGTACTCTATCATCCTATCGAACGCTCTTTTTTAATTTCGGAAGCGGTCAGAGGCGAGGGTGGTTTACTCAAGCGTCCTGACGGATCACGGTTTATGCCTGATTATGATGAGCGGGCGGAACTTGCTCCTCGTGACATCGTCGCTCGTGCTATTGATGCCGAAATGAAACGCTTAGGATGTAATCATGTTTGGCTAGACATTAGTCATATGTCAGAAGATTTTATTAAAAGCCACTTCCCAACCATTTATCAGCGTTGTTTAAGTTTGGGCATTGATATTACCTGTCAAGCCATTCCTGTTGTGCCAGCGGCGCATTATACTTGCGGTGGCGTAATGACAGATTTAACCGCCAAAACAGATGTGACAGGCTTGTATGCCATTGGTGAAGTTGCCTATACAGGATTGCACGGTGCAAATCGTCTTGCCAGTAACTCTTTATTGGAAGCTTTGGTGTTTGCTGATGCCGCTTATAACGATTTATGCGATTATTTACCTCGTGTCTCACGATTACCACTCCCTAAGCTAGCACAATGGGATGCCAGTCAAGTCCGTCCTAGCCCTGAGCAGGTTGCCATATCACATGATTGGCAAGTGGTGAGACGGATCATGTGGGATTATGTGGGTATTGTACGAACAGAGGAACGGCTGCGCACTGCCTTAAAGCGCGTCTCGCTTATTCGAGAAGAGATTGAAGCGTTTTACGCACGTTATGAATTAACGAGTGATTTTATTGAACTACGAAATCTGGCTCTTGTTGCAGAATTGGTGATTCGTTCAGCTTTAGCTCGTAAAGAGAGTAGGGGGCTTCACTTTGTTCGTGATTATCCTGAAAAAAAAAATACACCTCAACCAACTATTTTGCAGAAATAAATTGTTCTTTTTGTTCTTTACCCAATCACGACATCACTTTTCTAGTGTTTCTTCAATAGTCTTTTTATTACAAACTAATTGCTTGTGTAACAATAATGATACATAAAACCATCCTCAGATGGGGCTTATTTGGGTGTTTTCACAAAAAAATCACTTTTTTTACATTTTTTACAAAAAAAGTCTTTATTCGTACAGCAGTTATCGTTACACTAAGCACTATGTTGATTAAAGGTTTAATCAGCAAAGTGTCATCGCGCAATTTATAGCATCGTTGCGTGGTGCCTTGTATCAAGATGCTGATGTTTGAGAGATCACTATGCAACTCTATGTAGGCAACTTGCCTTATACTACTTCTGATGATGACCTTCGTGCTTTGTTCGCAACTCACGGTGAGGTTACTCGCGCAACCATTATTAAAGATCGTGAAACTGGTCGTTCAAAAGGCTTCGGCTTTGTGGACATGCCTAATGATGATCAAGGTAACGCGGCAATCGCGGCTCTTAATGGTAGCGACATGAAAGGTCGTCCATTAAAAGTGAATGTTTCTGAACCTCGTAAAGAAGGTCCTCGTCCTGGTGGTTTCCAACGTCGCTAATCGATGATTAAACCTTCATGAGAAAAAGAGCCTATTTT
>CAZLOM010000211.1:0-2505 GCA_964561185.1 uncultured Piscirickettsiaceae bacterium | reverse complement strand
GCTGAGTTTGCTGATCCTGATGCGCCATGATCATAAAAAAATCCGTAACCTGTTCGCATAAGACATATTATGGCAAATGATGCCTTATCATCCTACTTGAACCTAGCGAAAAAAGTGAACTGCAATATACGACTGTATAAGGAGTGCGAGATGAATCATGGTTTTTCTAACGAACAATTAAGAAACCGTATTGATATGGCGACCCTATTGGTATCTGATACCCCCAGACAACAATTGGTTGCCTTGTCCTACGCCCCCGAAAAAATGGATCCCCCAAAAGTCTTGGCTATCCTGCCACAAGGCTCTTGGGAAACCGACTGGATCAGCAATAAGAGTGTGTATGAAGAAGATGAGCTGATCAGCGAACTCTTTTCGGTCAACATCGACAGCGACATTCCTCGACACCTTGTGGCTTCGACGGCTCGCGTCTTTTCTGAACACTATCGCAAGATCAACCTAGACGCGAAAAGTATCCCTTTAGAAGAGGTCAATCAAGCGCACAACCTGACATCTCTCTGGTTACTGCGCATACTGGTGCGTTTGGGTGGGCATCGCAATTTCATTCAAACACATGGTTTCCGCAATGATCCCCTTGCTGAAACCTTGAATCTGGCTTACTTAGAACAGGAGGCTTCTTTTGATCAGGCAAAAGCCTTGTTTGTGTTGCGTCAACGTCATCAAGAAATGGAAACACACTGCCAAGAACATCCCGTTTCCTTTCCTGAGGTGTTCCAACGCAATCTTGTCCGTTTGCAAGCTGAATTAAATCTGAGCAATGTTGAGCTGAAGATTTTGGCGTTCACCATTTTTCTGCACGCAGACAGTGTGCTTGATGATACCGCTGATTATTTAGAGCATCTCACTGCCAATAAGCTCTATCGTGCCTTGTCTGTGATTTTAGACCTAGATGAAAAAGCCGTCCGTGACGCGCTTGCCAATCGCAGTATGCTCAGTCGTTCGGGTTTGGTGAAGGTTGATCGTGACAGTGCGCAACGGATGCGTGGTAAGTTAGAGTTGGTTTCCTCTTCCGCCTACGACCTGATGATGGAAGATCATTTTGAACCCTTGGACTTGCTGAAAGAGATGGTGCTACCTAGCCAAGAGGCACAGCTCACCCTAGAAGACTATCCCTATTTCGAGAAGCAAAAAGTGGTGATCAAAGCCTACCTAGAAAGCATGCTCAATGAACACAAAAAAGGGGTAAATGTGCTCCTGCATGGCGCACCAGGTACAGGTAAAACGCAATTTGTGCGTACCCTAGCGCAAGCCTTATCCATTTCTTGTTTTGAGGTCAGTAATGTCGATAGCGATGGTGATGCGATTAAAGGACACCAACGCTTAGGGGCCTGTGCGGCGGCGCAAAATCTGCTCAAAGACATTCCTTGTTTGTTGATGTTTGACGAGGTTGAAGATGTGTTTGCGCGAGATGAACACAGTAATCGCAGTCCTGCTCAAAGTCGTAAGGCATGGTTTAATCAACTCTTAGAAGAAAATGCGGTGCCTACCATTTGGATTTCCAATCGTACAGATGGTATTGATCCTGCCTTTATCCGCCGTTTTGATCTGATTTTTGAAATGCCCATTCCAACTGCGAAACAGCGTGAAGGGTTGCTTAACCGTTATTCGGGTGGTTTGTTGTCTGCGCCTGCGATGCACCGATTTGCACAGCATGAACACTTGTCACCAGCCATCATTGAGCGTGCCAATCGTGTGTTGAAACCCTTGAGTGAAACGGTGATGTTAGCCAATCAGCAACGAGACGATACCTTTGAGTTGATTGTGAATCAAACCCTGACCATGCAACATCATAACCCCTTTATAAAAGAGGGCGAAATGTGTTTGCCTAGTCATTACAATCCTGCTTATTTGAATGCCAGCGAAGACATGGCTCAATTGGCGCAATCCCTCTCGACGGCAAGTGGAGCGAGAGTCTGTCTTTATGGTCCACCTGGTACGGGTAAAACGGCTTTTGGTCATTTTTTATCACAAGAATTGGGTAAGCCTTTGTTGATGAAGCGTGCCAGTGATCTGCTCGATATGTATGTGGGTGGTACAGAAGCTAAGATTGCAAAAGCCTTTGCGGAGGCAGAGGCAGATCATTCGATTTTGATGATTGATGAGGTCGATAGTTTTATTTCCAATCGTGATCAGGCGGTTCGTTCATGGGAGGTGACGGCGATCAATGAGATGCTCACTCAGATGGAACGCTTTTCGGGTATTTTCATTGCCAGTACCAACCGCATGGAAGGCTTAGACCCAGCGGCAATGCGTCGATTTGATCTCAAAATCAAGGTTGATTATCTCAATGAAACACAAAGACAAGCCTTGTTTGCCGATACGTGTCAGCAGTTTGGTTTAGCGACTAACGGCTTGAGCTTAAAGACCTTAACCAACGTCACCCCTGGTGATTTTGCGGTGCTAATTCGCCAGCATAAATTCAGACCTTTCAAGCAGGGTGCAGATTTGTTGTCGGCATTAGAACAAGAGGTCAGTTTTAAGCAAGGT
>CAZLOM010000210.1:0-2520 GCA_964561185.1 uncultured Piscirickettsiaceae bacterium | reverse complement strand
ACCACACCGCCCTTTTGTTGTCAGCTGAGGACTTAGGCGGTGTGGTTGAAGTGTTGCAACCCTAGAGATTAGAACTTCATCGTTCCAGAGAGATAGAAAGATCGCCCCATACCTGCGACAGCACTGTAAGGAGCTTTGCCACCACCTGAGATACTCGGTGCAAGCATTGCGCCACCCGTTGGTAAGAAATACATCTCATCAAATAGGTTTTCTACCCCAGCATCAACACGATACTGTCCCCAGTCGTAGCCAGTACGCAGATTGACCAGTTTATATTCTGGTGTTTTGAATTCATTACGGGTGGCATCAACCGCTGTTTTTGAAGCCACCACCTGTAACTCAACCGCATTATGCCACTTGCCCAACTGATGTTGTAAAGCAATTTTGGTGCTTAATGGCATGATGTTGTAGATATTGCTATCACGATTCGCATTGGTATCTAGGATTGTGCCACGTACATAGTTGATACTGGTCAATAGCGTATAATTGCCAGATGACAAACGACCTAAGGCTTTCTTCGCACTGACATCAAGACCATACAATAACGCGTCATGGTTAGCGAATGTTAACCCAATTGTACTACCTGAGCCAGCAGTACTGCTCCCTGAATTGGTCTTACAAAGATCAGACATGGGCTTCACACCAGCGGCAAGTGATCCGCATTTGTCCGCATCAATATAGTTTTCAACATAAGAAACGTAAGGCGTTGCACTGACTTGCCAATCTTCACGGGTGGCATCATTCCACTTACCTGTAATACTTAAGGTATTGGCGACTTCTGGTTTAAGATCAGGGTTTCCTAAATAACCATTACCATCACCATACCAACCGATCATCTTCATGTCCATGCCTGTACGACCCCAGCTATAACGCTCATAGAGGTTGGGAGAGCGTGTTTTACGGGCAAAACCAAACTCATAGCTAGAGGTGTTATCGGCAAGGTATTTCGCCGCGGCGGTGAAGTCGATATTATCATCGGTACGACTACGATCGCTAGCATTGAACGCATTGGCGTAAGGCATATTGACACCTTTTTCACCAAAAGGCATACTTGGTGTACCAGAAGTCATCATATTGGTGACAGTGCCATCTAGTGTGCCGTAATAACCGACCACATTGCCTGTGTCTGTCGTCACGCGCTCATGACGTAACCCAATTAAGGTTGTCCATTTGTCATTTTGCTTGGTTTCCAATTCCGCAAAAGTACCGAAACGATCTCGCGTACCGCCATTGATGTTCCAATAGGTGTAAGGATTCATCCCAGCCATCATCATATTGCCACTGGCTGGCCACCAATCGTCAAGCTCTTGCTTATGCAGTTCATTACCCACCGTAAGCGTATGTCCATTGGTTAAAGGAATAACGCCTTTGACCACATAACCCATGTCCGTGCCTTTGGTGTTCATCGGCATTCCTTGTGGATTGCTCGCACTGTACTTGGTATCAATAAAATTCATTTCATGTTCAGTTTTCTGATGGAAAACCTTAGCATCTAACAGACCCCAAGAGAACTGTCCTAAATAGCCCGCATTGATCATCAAACTGTCATTGTGCGTCATGTCCATGTATTGGTTAGGATAACCTTGATAGGGAATGTATTGACGACCGACACTAAAGGTATAAAGATCTGAACCCACTTTTTTGGCAAGTTTTACCGTATCGGTATGAATCTCATAAAGAGAGGTTCCTACCACATTGGTGTATTTACCATCACCTGCTTTGAATTTACTGGCTGATTGATAGTTGTCTGCATGGCTGTAGGTTTTGCTGTAAGTGAGGTTGGTCGTTTCATCAGCGTAGAAGACATCCGCACCACCTGAAACCGCGTTGCCATTGCTTTTTCCGCCAGCGGTCACGCTACCGCCTGTTGTTGAACCTTCACCTTTTTTCGTAAAATAGGGTTGTTTAGATTCAATTTTAACCGTCCCCGCGATACTGTCCCCGCCCACACTCACAGGCACAGTACCACCGCTATAAACGGTCACATTGCCAACATTGGCTGGCGCAATGTAAGACATAGGAGAATTCATATGGTTGGCACAAGCAGAGGTAATTCCCATACCATCAATATCAACTTTAACGCGATCATCCGCTAGACCGTGAATCACTGGCAAGTTAGATACAGCACCTGCTTTTTGAGTGCTATACCCATTGTTACCTTCTAATAGGCTTGCCGTGTCACTGGTATAGGTTTGTGCTTGCTGAATGCTTTGTCGATCTAATAAACGACCATCAGCCATACTAGTGTCATCAACGCTAATCGGGGCTAATTGCTGTATCTGATCTTCAGCGAACAGACTGGTCGATAAGACTAAGGCAATCGCAGAGGATAAACGCATAAAATGGTGGGGGCGCATGGTGTCATTCTCCTAACTAAAAATACGCATCAACGACCATGCTTAAACATGATCATCTAATATAACGGAGCATATTATAGCAGATGGAAAGAGTCTTGCCCCTGCGACAAATTGTCGCAGGGGCAGAAGAGCGGATAGGATGAATCGACCTTGTTAACGCGTT
>CAZLOM010000209.1:0-2531 GCA_964561185.1 uncultured Piscirickettsiaceae bacterium | reverse complement strand
ATCAGGCAGAAGCAACCTGATGATGATGCAACCACTCCTGTAAATCGGATTGCGTATCGAGATAAGCCTCGTGTAACCGAGCAATATCCTTAGCCGTGATCGCCACGCCTTTACGTAATTTTTGATGCACATCACTCATGACTTGTGCCAAACTCACCGCTGAAATACTGCTAATCGACCCTTTTAAGGAATGAGATGTCTGTCGTAACTCTTGAGCCATCTCCTCAGTGATTGCTTGTTCAAAGAGAGAGTCTAACAACTTAATAAACTCATGCACCTTAGGGAGGACATTCTGTGCAAACATCTGCAACAACAGCTGGAAAGTTTCTTGATCGCCATCAAATTGCGCCAATCCAGCATCAAAATCAAATGAGCAAATACGTACAGAGCAATTGCCACCTAATGGTTGATCCAAGCTCGTAGATCGTTCCGTCTGAACCATCTGTTCTTGCGTCACTTCAGTCATATCCCTCAATAAACTGTATAGTGCTTTCTTATTGATGGGTTTAGAAAGATGTGCATTCATGCCTACGGAGAGGGCTTTGTCGCGATCTTCAATCAATACCGCGGCAGTCAAGGCAATAATCGGCGTTTTTTTATTAAACTGACGGATTCGTTCCGTTGCTTCATAGCCATTCATTAAGGGCATTTGAATGTCCATAATAATGACATCGAAATGACGTTTACGGTCACGACACAAATCAACCGCCATCACACCGTTGGTTGCAATCGTCACCTCTAACCCAAAGCCGAGCAAAATCGCCTTGCCGACTTCTTGATTCATTTCATTATCATCAACCAGCAAGACATGACCTGATAATTTATGCCCCAAACCATTTGGGTTCTGCAAGCTCGCTTTGACTTCGGCTTGCTGAATTGAATCACACGAAAGCAAAGGTAGCATAAAGCGAAAATTTGATCCTTTACGTAATTCGCTATCGACCAAAATACCATCTCCACCCATCAACTTAACCAACCGCTCACTGATCACCAAGCCCAACCCCGTGCCACCAAAACGACGGGTAATGGAAGTATCTGCTTGTTGAAAGGGTTGGAACAATTGACTTTTCTGCGCTTCGGTCATGCCAATCCCTGTATCCTGCACCGAGAAACAGACACGTCCATCCTCTTCTGAACGAACCGAAATTTCAATAGAACCCGCTTGTGTAAACTTAATGGCATTACCAATAAGATTTGTTAACACCTGCTGAATGCGAAAATCATCGCCAACGTAACACCCTTTAAGATTGGAGGCCTCGTTAAAGGTTAACAACAACCCCTTTTGCTTGACCATTAACTCAAATAGGTCTCGCAAACTAGACAAAAGGTGATGGATACAAAAAGGCTCAGAGACAACGGTTAGATTACCTGATTCAATTTTAGAAAAATCGAGAATGTCATTAGCCAACCCCAATAACAAACGACTGGAAGAATGAACTTTCCGTAATTGTTGACGCAACAGCTCAATATTGGACTCGTTTAATGATGCCTCACTTAACCCCAATACCGCATTGATCGGCGTGCGAATTTCATGACTCATGTTAGCCAAAAAGTCTGATTTAACCTTGTTGGCGGTTTCCGCTATTTCTTTTTGCTTTTCCAGTTGTTCAACCAAGGTCAACAACTGTTTTTTGGCATCGTAGGTACGAGCAGAACTTTCTGCAACACCACAGCGAATTTGATTCAACGCATCTGTCCATGGCGTGTATCCCTTAACTGACTGACGAAACCTGCCATTACAAATATCCTCTATCGCTTTTTTCTGTGTGGCATTTGGGTGCATCATTCGCCAAAAGTAGATACTACTGCCAATGAGTAATAAGGATAACATCATCACACTGGTGAGTAACCCATCAATAGCCATCGACACATTTGACGCTAGCCCCAAATCTGACGAGATTTTATAGTACCAAAAAGACCAAGCTGAAAACCCAACAACAGAAGTAATCAACAATAACAGTATGGATGGTAGATAACGCACCAAACGCTCTAAAGTGAGATAGTTGAACTTACTCGCCTTGATACGGGCATAATTTTGTTCTGCCTGTGCAATTTGTGCCTCTGTTGCTGGATAACGTACCGAGATATAGCCCGTTTTGTAGCCATTTTCAAATACAGGTGCCACATTGGCAGACACCCAATAGGCTTCACCATTGGCGGCTTGATTTTTGACAACCCCACACCAAGGTCTATCCTCTTGAATGGTTTGCCAATAATGTTGGAATACCGCTTTGGGCACATCGGGATGACGCAAAATACTGTGCGGTCTTCCCATCAGTTCCTCATCAGAGTAACCAGAAACATCCTTAAGACCCTGATTATATTCGACAATATTTCCATTAACATCAGAAGCAGAAAGAATGACTACCTCGGAAAACCAGTGATACTCTTGTGAGCTATGAGAGACTTGATAAGGATTAGTGGTACTATTGTTGATTGACACATTAGTTGACACATTAGTTGGCATATTAGTTGACATATTAGTTGACATATATATTCAGTTAACCTAGAGGACAGTGTGCGCTCGTGCG
>CAZLOM010000208.1:0-2598 GCA_964561185.1 uncultured Piscirickettsiaceae bacterium | reverse complement strand
TGCGCCACGCAAGCTGGGCAAGCGGTAGCTGGGCATTTCAAACATCACAGGTTGATAGGGTGCGTGTTTAAGGCTAAGTTGGCTAATCCATGCCGTTACAAGGGTTGCCGCGATGGATAAGGCATACAAGCCCATGACCACAAAAGCCGCTTGCCAAGGAGCGAATAACGCGGCGGCAATAAAGATAAACACTTGAAATCGCGCCGAACATAAAGCAAAAGGCATGGTCAACTGCGTAATAAATCGCATTCGCCGATCAGGGATAATTCTCGCGCCTAGCACCGCAGGTACATTACAGCCCATGCCCATCACGGTTAGCACCAAGGATCGCCCTTCTAAGCCAAACCGCGCCATGAGATTGTCTGCTAAAAAAGCCATTCGTGCCAAATAACCACTTTCTGACAATAACGCCATCATAAAGAAAAACAACGCCACCAAAGGCACAAAGCTGAGAAGCGTCGTTACCCCCTCATAGACACCATCGAGAACAAAAGCCGTCAACCAGTCTGGCGCACTGGCAAGCAGAGGATGCAATCCCTCTTCACGTAACTGGGTCAGTAGCGTGGATAACACATCTTGAAATAACGCCCCCGCCCAAAAGACGGCTTGAAAGAGCAAGGTCATGATCGCGATAAAAATAGGGATTCCCCAGACAGGGTGCAGTAACCAATGATCTAATCGCTCCGTCAACTGATCACTCACCACCTCGGGGGCGAGCCACACTTGCGTCAACCAGTTGGACTGTGATGACAAGGGATGTGACAACATCTGCCCTTCTGGGGTTATGGCTTGCGTCATGGCATGGCGTAGTTCGGACAAGCCCATACAGGCTTTACTGCTGGCAGGAATAACGGGAACGCCTAACTGCGCCTCCAAAGCACGATGATCGATGTAAATACCGAGCCTTTGTGCTTCATCCAACTGATTCAGTACCACAATTAAGGGTAAGCCTTTGGCTGAAATGGCTTCTAATAAGGCTTTTTGGCGTGGCAGTTGGGCGGCGTTCATCACCAACACCCACACGTCAATATTGGACTGCGCAAAAATTTTCTGCGCCAGTTGTTCGTCTTCTCCACCGCCCGATAAGCCATAAAATCCTGGTAAATCCAAGAGCGTGACCAACTGATCGCCCATCGGAACCTTAGCCTGATTCACCGTAACCGTTAAGCCCGCCCAATTGCCAACGGGGGCATAAACCCCTGCAATCCGACTAAACAACGAGGATTTGCCCACATTAGGCGCACCGATAAAAGCGATTTGTTTCATAGAACTACTTAAAGATTAAACGGTCTGCCAATAATGTTACCCAAAAACCCGTCATTCCCGCAAAAGAGGGAATCTATTTCATTGCTTTTTGGATCCCCGCCTACGCGAGGATGCCGAAATAGTGAGTTATTAAAAATATCCAATGGTGTTACCCAAAAGACTTACCCAGAAAGGAAATGCTTTACTTACGCAAACATTAAGCCTGATAACTGAGATAGATTTTTTGCGCATCTTGATAGCGCACCATCAAGTAAGCACCCTGAGTGCGCACCATCAATGGACTCTTGCCCACAGAAGGACGCACCACTGAGACGGTTTCATCTTGTAACAAGCCGATGTGTGCCAAACGCGCACGAATGCCCTCATCGAACTCAATCAATTTAATCTTGGCAATCACTCCCTTGGGAAGATTCGCAAGCGTTAGGGTTGTTGGGGTGACTGCTACCATTTCTGCTTGACTCATGTTTGCCATCCTTTATGATTTAACGATGATGATCTCTATCTTTTTCTGACGACTTAATGACGATTTACTGTTTCGTCATCGCTTCTGCTTCACTTCGCGGTTAAGGTCGATTGACCATGTCCACGATCACGCAGATGATCAATCTGTCCCAACTGATCACCTGTAATTTTATACGCCTGACCAAACCCACGCACGTAGGTTGCTTCAATCGGGGTTAGCTCGAACAGGTGGAAATCTGCCAAACCACGCAAATTGCGCATCATCTTCCCCAATGCCTGCTCGTAGCGATCCAACAAATCTGACCATTCTGCTGTTTCACGCCCAATTCTGCCTACTGACACACGAATCATGCTACGCTGACGACGGAATAAATTGGCATCGGCTTCTGGTTCAATAAACAGCAAGCTGGCACGCTCTGACTGCAACAGATTACGCGTATGTGCCGCCAACTCAGAAACAAAAACATAATACTTACCAGCCGCTTGCAAGGTCGGTGCATAGCTTGCGTCAGGATCACCATCAGCATTGACCGTTGCTAAGACCACACTCTTAAAACTGGTATTAAACGCATGAAATTGCACTAACACCTCCGCTAAGGGTAAAGGAGTCTGCATCATTGGCATTTCTGCCTGCCCCGATTGCGCTTCATTAGGAAGTTGTTTTTGTTGATCAAGCACTTATTTTTTATCCATCTGTTCATTATCATACAACATCAGGCTAAGAGATTCAGTCCGTTTACCAGCACCACTTATCTCTCAACGCCTTAGTTTATTCTGTCACCACGACCATAACTCTCATTTTACACAAACACAGGCAAATATCAATCATTATCATTTAATGATGACTGTTATCTAGCCAAGTATTCGCTT
>CAZLOM010000207.1:0-2604 GCA_964561185.1 uncultured Piscirickettsiaceae bacterium | reverse complement strand
AAGGCTTGCTGAATCGCGGTGGTGAGTTGTGTCAGTGTTTCCGCTGTGACCTGATCAGGCGTATCATGTCCAACGACAAAATAATCCTCAGCGCGAATGCCTTCGGTGGTGATGCGTGCGGATTCCACATACCACTGATGATCCGCCAAGACTTGAGCAATCTTAAACAAGAGTCCTGCGTGATCCTTGGCAATAATGTTGAGCGCATAGTCAGTCGGGTTGGTTAAGGGGTTGAGGAGCACTTGGGTAGGAATATCAAATGACTTTTGTCTGAGTTGACCTTGATAACTGCCCTGTACGGGCGTGTTCATCTGGGTTGGGTGTAAAATCTGTGCTATCAGATAGCTTTGCCAATCTTCACGCGCCATTTCTGACCATTTTTCCGCAGGGGTTGCATTGAGATCAATCAAGGCAATTCCCGATTGTGTGGTGTAGATTTCCGCGCTCAGAATGTTGAGTTGTGCCTCATAGCAGGCGCGAGTTAAGATGAGCCACAAGTAGTGATTGTCGGGGGCAAGTAGGGTGATTTTGCAAATGCCGTCAATGTTACTGGCGGTTAACCTTACCCGTGGATAGGGTTCGTCAGCTAAGAGGATATCAAGGTGCTGTTTTCGCTCATTATGACCAATGTGCTGACGATAATGACTGGCATCTAAGGCTTGCCACCAAGTTATTAGCTTTTCTTGTTCGTCCGCCTTTAGGGGGTGCAATAGACTCTGTTCTTCCTGTTTGATTAGGCGGTTCTGTTCCTGACGCAGATTGTGCTGGGTAAGGTGATTGAAGGCACGATGATAGAGTGTTTGTAGCAGATTGTCTTTCCAGCTGTTCCAAATCACGGGTGAGGTTGAACGCACATCGGCAACCGTGAGCAAATACAAATCACGAAGTTTGTCTGGTGTGTTGACGGTTTGACAAAAACGCGCTATCACCTCAGGATCGCTCAAATCTTGCTTTTGTGCCGTATGTGACATCAACAGATGTTGCGCCACCAACCACGTCAGATGTTCCGTTTCCTGTGCAGTCAACTGCGCCTGCTTGGCAAACTGATTCGCCTCTTCAGCCCCCAACACCTCATGCGCCCCTCCTTGCCCCTTGGCAATATCGTGAAACAATCCCGCGAGAAGCAGTATGTCTGCCTGAGGGTGGGCTTGTCCGAGACGGCAAGCCAGTGGCAGTTGCGCTTGAGTGTCTTCGATGGCTAAGAGGATTTTCCGCAGATTTTTCACCACCAGCAAGGTATGCTCATCAACGGTATAGGCATGAAACAGGTCAAATTGCATCAGCCCCGTAATGCGGTGGAAGGCGGGCAGAAGTCGTCCTAGCAGTCCATGTTGGTGCATTTGTTGCAAGGCTTTGAACACACCTCGTGGTTGATTGAGTAGCTGACGAAAAATCTGCCAAGTTTCTGCCTGCTGGCAGAAGGACTCATTGATCAGGTGCGCATAACGGTTAATCAATCGTTGCGTGTCGGCACGAATGCCTTTAACCTGCGGATCGCTAAACGCGACAAACAGCATTAAGATATGAATCGGAGAATGCACAAATAGGGTTTCTTGCTGTACGGCAATGGCTTCATTGATCAAAGAAAAGGCATCATCAATAACGCGTGTGGTTTGTGGCTCTGTTAGGAGCAGTTGTTCACGAAACACTTGCAATAACAGCTTGTTCAGGTTGCGAATGATTTTGGCGTTGCGATAGTAGTCTTGCATGAAGTTTTCTACCGCCAGTTTTCCTTCCGTCGCTGTATAACCCAACTGTTCTGCCAATTGCTTTTGGTGTTCAAACAGCAGTCTTTCTTCTTTGCGTTTTTTCAGACTGTGTAGCACAAACCTGACGCGCCAGTGAAAGCGCATGGCGCGTTCGAGTTGATTATACTCATCAACCGACAGATAGCCCACGCTCACCAATTGTTGCAGGCTATTCGCGCCAAAATGACGTTTGGCAACCCACAGCAGGGTATGAATGTCGCGCAAGCCTCCTGGACTTTCTTTAATATTGGGTTCTAATTGTGCCAAGGCATCTTGTGCTTTGGCATAACGGGCTTCTTGCTCTGTCACCTTGGCTAAGAAGAACTCCTTGCTCGACCAAAACCCTTCTTGTTGCCATACCTGACGCAAGCGATCGAAGAGGTCGTAGTGTCCGATGAGCCAACGCGCTTCCGTATAGTTGGTCGCGGTCGATAAATCGGCTTTGCCTTGTTGATAACAGTCTTCTAGCGTGCGGATGGCGTGTCCCACTTGCAGACCAATGTCCCACAGATAGGTGATAAAAGCACTGATGGCAGATTGCTCTGCATCATCAGCCCCCGAGTCCCGACTGAGAATGAGGATATCAATGTCGGAGTAGGGGTGCAATTCTCCACGACCATAGCCACCAACCGCCACTAAGCAGAGGTGACTCTGTCCTTTGAGGTAATGCTTCCACACGCGCTTGAGCAGTTGATCAATGAAATTGGTGCGTTCAGAAATCAGGTGCTGAATGGGCGTTTTGCTTTCAAACTTACGCCATTGCTCTTCCTGTAGGTTGGTGAGCAAACTCCGCCCTACGCGCATCGCTTCTTTGGGGTCGGCAAAGGCCTGAATCAATCGTGGTGCGCTACTCATC
>CAZLOM010000206.1:0-2641 GCA_964561185.1 uncultured Piscirickettsiaceae bacterium | reverse complement strand
AAGACAACCGCGCCAATAAGTCTTCTCGCGTAACGGCAAGCACGCTCGGCAATGCCTCAACATCTGAACCACCCGCTTGTGCCATGTCAGGGCGACCACCACCCTTACCACCGACTGCACCAGCGACTTTACCAATCAACTCACCTGCTTTAACCTGACCATGTAAGTCTTTGCTTACCGCAGAGATTAACGCAATCTTACCATCAGCAACTGACGCTAATACAATCACCGCAGGTTGTAGCTTATCTTGCAAGCGTTGCGCTAATTCACGTAACGACTTACCATCAATCCCATCACATTGCGCTACCAATACTTGAGCAGAACCAAGGGTTACAGCCAGTCCTAACAACTCAGTTTCCTTAGCTAAGGCTGTCGCTAGATTGGCAGTTTCAACTTGTTTTTCAAGCGATTTGATTTGTGCTTGTAAGGCATCAACGCGGTCAAAAATCTTATCAGCCGATACTTTAAAGTGTGATGTCAATTGCGAAACATACTGACCTTGCTGTTGAACCGCTTGTAGGGCAAAGGATCCTGCCACAGCTTCAATACGACGAACCCCAGAAGCGACCGCCCCTTCTGAAACGATCTTAATCAACCCAATTTGACCTGTTTGCTGAACGTGAACCCCACCGCAAAGCTCAATAGAGGCAGAACCCATGCTGACAACACGAACCACATCACCATATTTTTCCCCGAATAACGCCATCGCGCCTTTCGCTTTGGCGGCATCAATCGACATTTCTTCGGTTTCTACCGTGATATTGGCGAATACCTGTTGATTCATCATCTGCTCAATACGCATCAATTCATCAGCAGAAATGGGCGCAGAATGTGAGAAGTCAAAACGCAACCCTTCTGGCGCATTCAATGAGCCTTTTTGCTCGACGTGTGTGCCTAACACACTACGCAATGCGGCATGTAATAAATGCGTTGCTGAGTGATGACGAACCACATTCATTCTTCTTTCTGCTGACACTTCTGCTTGAACGGTTTGACCTTCTGACAAATTTCCCTGACGAATGACCACACGATGAACCCACATATCCCCTTGCTTTTGGGTATCAACGACATCAGCGACCAAACCATCAGCTAACAGTTGACCTGTATCACCCACTTGACCACCTGACTCCGCATAAAAAGGCGTTTGATTCAAGACAACCAATGCTTCACCTTCAGCCACCTCAAAACGACGCTCACCACCCACAAATAACGCAGAGACTTGCGCCTCAGCACTGACAGAGGTATAACCTAAAAATGGGGTTGCTTGATGGAAATCGGTAATTCCCGCTTCACCAACCGCAAAACTACTGGCTTTACGTGCGCGTTCACGTTGTGCATTCATTTCCTGTTCAAAACCCGCTTCATCAATGGTTAAACCATGCTCACGCGCCACATCTGCCGTTAAGTCAACAGGGAAACCGTAGGTATCATAGAGTTTAAACACCACCTCACCTGAAATCACCTTACCTGATAGGCTTGCCAAGGCTTCATTCAACAATTTCATCCCATTGGCTAGGGTAATGGCAAAACGCTCTTCTTCTTGCAATAAGGCTTTAGTCACACGTTCTTGGCTGTCTTTTAACTCTGGATAAGCAGACCCCATCACAGCAACTAAGGCAGAAACCAACTGATGGAAGAAATAACCAGAAATCCCTAATTTGTGACCATGACGCAACGCACGACGAATGATACGACGCAGAACATAACCACGTCCCTCATTTGATGGCAATACGCCATCTACAATCATGAAACTGGTACTACGAATATGATCGGCAATCACGCGCAAGGAAGGATGTTTGATATCTGTTTCTGGCGTAAAGGCACGAACCGCTGACAACAAGTGTTGGAAGGTATCAATTTCATAGTTACTATGAACACCTTGTAACACAGCCGCTAAACGCTCTAAGCCCATACCTGTATCTACCGATGGCTTAGGTAAGGGCGTTAGTTTACCGTCCGCTGAACGGTCGAACTGCATGAATACCAAGTTCCAGATTTCGATGTAACGATCACCATCAGCATCGGGAGATCCTGGAGGGCCACCAGCAACCGCTTCACCATGATCATAGAAAATTTCTGAGCAAGGACCACAAGGACCCGTATCGCCCATTGCCCAGAAATTATCTTTTGCCCCACAGCGAGACAAACGATCGGCTGGCACCCCCACCTCTTTTAACCAAATATCTGCCGCTTCGTCATCTTCTTCATAAACCGTTACCCACAATTTTTCGGCTGGAATCCCTAACCGCTTGGTCAACAACTCCCACGCAAAGAAGATGGCATCACGTTTGAAATAATCACCAAAACTAAAGTTACCTAACATCTCAAAGAAGGTGTGATGACGTGCGGTATAGCCAACATTGTCCAAATCATTGTGCTTACCACCCGCACGGATACAACGCTGAATGCTCACGGCTTTGTTATAAGGGCGTTTGTCTTGTCCTAAGAACACATCTTTGAACTGCACCATACCTGCATTGGTAAACAATAGGGTTGGATCATTTCCTGGAACGACAGGTGAAGAATGCACAATCGCATGTTCTTTTTCAGCGAAGAAAGACGAAAACTCGTCACGAATTTGCTGGGAAGTCAGGTGTTTCATCATGGTGTTACTAACGCTCTCGTGAGGGATGACTAAAAA
>CAZLOM010000205.1:0-2645 GCA_964561185.1 uncultured Piscirickettsiaceae bacterium | reverse complement strand
CCATGAACCTCAGTCGTCCGTTTATTCTACGCCCGATTGCGACCAGCCTGTTGATGGTGGCGTTGGTGTTGTTGGGGTGGATGTCTTATCGTAGCCTGCCGATTTCCGCTCTACCTGATGTGGACTATCCGACCTTACAAATCACCACCAGCTATCCTGGTGCCAGTGCGCACTTGGTGGCAAGCACCTTAACCGCGCCTTTAGAAAAGCAATTCGCGCTGATGCCTGGATTAACCCAGATGGACAGCACCAGTAGCTATGGGGTTTCGGTGATCACGCTTTCCTTTAACCTCGATCTCCCGCTGGACATTGCCGAGCAACAGGTACAAGCCGCGATCAACACCGCCAGCGATCTTCTGCCGAGTGAACTGCCTTTTCCGCCTGTTTACCACAAGATCAATCCCGCAGACACACCCATTCTCAGCCTTGCGATCACCAGTGATGCCATACCGTTACGAGACCTACAAGCACTGGTTGAAAACCGTTTGGTGATGCAATTGTCACAAGTGTCAGGGGTAGGCTTGATCAGCCTTGCAGGCAACCAACGTCCTGCCATACGGATTGAGGTCAACTCCAATGCACTCACTGCCTATCAACTGTCACTGGAGCAGATTCGCCAGAAGATTACGCAAGAAAATGTGCATATCAGCAAAGGCAGTTTTCAAGGTGACTTACGCGCTTCCAGCATTGATGCCAATGATCAACTTCTGTCACTGGCAGACTATCAACAACTGATCATCGCTTACCAGCAAGGCAATCCCTTACGATTGGGTATGGTTGCCCAGATCAGCGAAAGTGCCGAAGATGTCTATCGTCGTGCGTGGTATCAGGATCAGCCAGCCATTGTGTTGAATGTTTACCGCCAACCTGCCAGCAATGTGTTGGCAACTGCTGAAGCGGTCAAACGTCAGTTATCGACCATTCAAAGTCACTTGCCCACGGCAGTGAATGTGCATCTTGCCAGTGATCGCACCCACAGTGTACGCGCCACCCTCACCGCAACTCAGTTGGATTTGTGGTTAGCCATCGCGCTGGTTGTTGCGATTATTGGCTTATTTTTGCGTCAACTCAGCCTCACCATTATTCCTGCCTTGACCATTCCCCTCTCCTTACTGACCAGCTTGACCATCTTGAGCCTCTCAGGGTTTTCGTTAAATCTGCTCAGTTTGCTTGCCTTGATCATTGCTTCGGGATTTGTGGTGGATGACAGTATTGTGATGCTGGAAAACATCAGTCGGCATCGTGCTATGGGCAAATCAGCGATTCAAGCGGCAATTGATGGTGCCAGTGAAATTACCGTGACCATCATTGCCTTAACCCTTGCTTTGCTTGCGGTCTTAATTCCCCTGCTGTTTATGGAGAATGTGATCGGTCGCTTATTTTATGAATTTGCCCTCACCCTAGCGGTCGCGCTGGTCAGCTCGGCACTGATCTCACTCACCCTCACCCCAATGCTAGCAGGACGCTTAACCCATCAACCTGATGATGCCCATCGCCAAGGTCGCTGGTTGCTTGCCGTCAAACACGCCTATTTGCGCCTATTAGCATTCAGTCTGAATTACCCAAGACTGATGATGACCCTTAATCTGCTGATGATGGTGATCAGCCTCTGGCTACTTTACAGCCTGCCTAAAACCTTCTTTCCCGTGCAGGATACGGATCAGATTCAAGGCACTTTGGTTGCAGAACAAAACGCCTCTTTTGCACAGGTACAAAGTAAACTCTTTGCCTTCAGCGAACGCCTACAACAAAACCCAGCCGTGGACAATGTGATTGGCTTCACAGGGGTAGATGCACAAAATCCTAGCCCCATCACAGGACGACTGCTCATTCAACTCAAACCACAAGATCAACGTCATCAATCAGCACACCAATTGGCACAGGTCTTTGAACAACTCAGTCAGCAAGAAGAAGGGATTCACTTTCACGCCTCAGCAACCCAAGCCATTACCCTTGATACGCACTTATCCACCTCACCCTATCAAATCAGACTGTCAGACCCAAACCGCGAGCAGTTGGCACAAGCCGTAACCCTATTGACGGAAAAAATGCGTCACTCACCGAACTTTTTAGCGGTTAATCACTCGCTCCAAAATGATGGATTAGGGGTGGTACTGCGCATTGATCGTGATCAAGCCAGCCGATTGGGCGTGAGCACCAAAGACATCAACAACACCCTCTATAACGCTTTCGGACAGCGCATCATCAGCACGCTTTTTGGACAATCCAATCAACAAAGGGTGATTCTGACCCTTGCCCCTGAGCATCGCACCTCACCCAAACAATTAGCGGAATTATATGTCCCCAATCGTGATGGCAGGCTCATTCCTTTGTCTAATCTGGTCACGATTGAGGAACAGCCCACCCCGCTTACCTTAGAGAAATATCAACAATTTCCTTCTGCACATATTGGCTTTGACCTTGCTCAGGGGGTTGGCTTGAACACCGCGCTTGCCGAGATTGATCAACTGACCAGTCAGTTGGCGGTTGGAGAGGCATTATCGGTTTCAGCGGTTGGCACGCTGGCGGTATTTTCTGAATCGCAAGTGCAACAAGTGGCATTATTCGCTGGCGCACTCATTGCCGTTTATATTCTATTGGGAATGCTTTACGAAAGTTTTATCCATCCCATCACCATTCTTTCG
>CAZLOM010000204.1:0-2690 GCA_964561185.1 uncultured Piscirickettsiaceae bacterium | reverse complement strand
GAAGTGCAATGGCGGCATTATTGTCTTTTTGACGCTGTGTCAGAGTGCGCTTTTCGCTATTGTTGTAAAATTGCTTAGTTGGTGTCGCATTGCTTTCTTGACCTGTTTGCGGCATTTCTGTCGGTAGCGGCTCTACTGGCTGTTGCTTCTTGCCAAAATCCCAACCAAGCAATAATCCTATTTCAGAAAGTCGCTTTCCTGCTTTAACCTTGGCAACAAAAGGCAATGTGTTTTTTGTTGCATTGATATTAGCAAACTCTTTTTTTAGTTTTACTCGTTCTGCAAGACCAATTGATACCCTGTCAAAAATAGATAATGAAGTCATTTTACAATCCAGCCAATAGTGATAGTTTTATTGATCACTATACTACTCCAAAAAAATAATAACCCCCCTCTTGATTTTCCGAATTGAAAAACCCCTCGAAAGGGGCTTTTTTTATTTTGGCTAGACTGATTTTTACTATGGATTAGCTAAAAAAGCATCTTGCAAAGCTTTATCTTGAATCAAGCTAACTTCTTCGGCAATCGCTATTAAATCGCTATCATGCTCATATTTTACAACAATGTCCTCAAATCTCTGGGCAAAATCAACAGATGCAGGATGAAACTCAGGATTGCCAGCTAACACGTCTTTTAACCACTGTATCGCCTGTTCACGCTCTTGATCATTTTGCGTCATAATACCGCCTTTGTTGTCTTCTTGTGCTATTACTGGTTGCTCAATGGCTTCTCTTTGTTGCTTCTCTAGCCATTCGCTGAAATACTCACGCTCATTATCGTTTGTCGAGTTGATTATATCAGATGGATAGGTATGTGTTGGCTTAAACTCTTTTTCTGGCAACGCTTGGAACATCAAAACATCCATCAATAAATCAATGCGTTCATGCCCATAGTATAATTCAATCTCTTTTAAGCGTTTCAATCCCGTGCTACCAGAATAAAACTCGTTTATCGCTTTGACCTCTGCTGTTGTAACCTGTCCACGATTCATTAGTCGCAACAAAGCATCACCGACTTGATTGTCCATCTTACTGGCATTTTCTCGACCTGTGTTAGTGTTGCTATCGGGTAACTGTGCTTGATTCCACAACATGATTTTTTTCTCCATACTAGCAACCGACCTCTCAAGCATTTCTACCAGATTACTGCCATTTTTTCCATTGACACCCTGCTCAATAATGGTTTTTGTTTCAGCGATCTTAGGCAAAAGCAACGACGGTACGTCCCTGTTCTTGAACTCGTCTTTTGTGTGACCTTCCAAGTCTCTGACTGCCCACGTATTTCTATCGTACTGCTTTTCAGCAATCGCAACTGTTGTCTTGGTTGTTGACTTTTCT
The DNA here is from genome assembly GCA_964561185.1 of uncultured Piscirickettsiaceae bacterium. GTDB lineage: Bacteria > Pseudomonadota > Gammaproteobacteria > Thiomicrospirales > Thiomicrospiraceae. The sequence continues at coordinate 1,353 of CAZLOM010000204.1, read as the reverse complement.
TGCTCGGTCGCAGGGCTTGACTTGTATTTTACCATGATTGGTACTGATGATACTCTACCATCTCTGCCAGTTATTTTAACATTAAAATTGCTATCATCTATCCCTGCACTTATCTCGTAAGTAATTCCACCACGATTACCAATAATTACACCGTTTTCATTCAAATACTTCGATTTTTCGCTGATAATTACCGAGATAATAGATTTATTGGTTGAGGTTAAGTGCTTGTTGTCATTGGTTACGGTTATCGACTTTACTTCTTTGTCCTCTGTTGGTTGCTGTACTGGTTCAGGCGCAACGGTCGGTGCTACCGTTGGTTGCTGTGTTGGCTCAGGTGTAGCGGTTGGTGCTGTCGTTCCATTTTTAAGGCTTAATAGGTGCATTGCAAAATCAAATTCTGTTTTTGTTACCTCATACCCATCAATTCTTAATTTGAATACTTCCTTTCCAGCGTCAACCTGCATCTTAATCCATTCTGCATTAGTAACACCTTTAATCATAGAAGATTCCGATGTTAATTTAGACCTTGCGTGTGTTCTTTGCATAGCAGACTTCAGTGATTTAGTCCATTCTTCAGCAAGCTCCAATGCTGTTTTATCAGTAGGTTGTTGGTTATTTTCTCCAACTTGCCTTAAATAGGCATCAATAGCTTCTTTTCTTGTAACAAAACCATCTTCTTTTATGATTTTGCTATTGCCTTTTGATTTTTCTAAAACCCACATCTGTTTGCCAAAATCAAAGAATACAGTTGCTTCATAATTAGGTGTGTCAATAGAAACACCACCCCTTAGGGTATCCTTAAATCCGCTTGGTAAAACTTTATCTTCGTCTGTCAATTGGTCAATTTTTTGAACATCTATTTTCTGTGATTTTACTGCCAAAACTTCGTTCATTCGCTTTTCATAATCATCAATATCAGTAATAGATAACCAATCTGGTTTAATTATATCTGGGATACTATTTAACTGCTTTCTCATTTCTTCAATTTGAGCAGATACGCTACCTGCGAACAAATGCTTTTCTTGACCATTTCCTGCGCCTAAAAAGTAGTCATTATCTTGTTTCATTCGTGACAACATACGGTATTGATTTTCGTAATCTTTTTGGTTTGGTTTTTTTTGCTCAGTCGGTTCAGGCGCAACGGTCGGGGCTACCGTTGGCGCAATGGTAGGGGCTACCGTTGGCGCAATGGTAGGGGCTACCGTTGGCGCAATGGTAGGGGCTACCGTTGGCGCAATGGTAGGGGCGATTGTAGGCTGTGGTGTTGGCTCTGGCGCAACTGTCGGTGCTACCGTTGGCTGTGGTGTAGGTGAATTAGCAGTTTGTGAGCCGTTACCAGCCACACCTACGCCA
>CAZLOM010000203.1:0-2694 GCA_964561185.1 uncultured Piscirickettsiaceae bacterium | reverse complement strand
AAAACTATAAGTTGTAAAACAACCTTAGTTTTTTGTAAAATAGACACACAACTTACTCTTAATCCTACAATGAGGGAACGACTGATATGAGCGACAATAACATCGAATCTGTCCTACATGAAACTCGCGTATTTTCTCCGTCTGATCGCGCTAAAAGCGAAGCAAACGTAAACGCAACAACCCTCGCTCAATTACACGCTAAAGCAAATGCTGACCATGTTGGTTTTTGGTCTGACTTAGCTCGTGAAAAATTACAATGGTCTAAACCTTTTACGGTGGGATTAGATGACAGTAAGGCACCTCATTACCGCTGGTTTACGGATGGTGAGCTGAATGTGTCCGTCAACTGCTTGGATCGTCACTTAGATGATCGTGGTGACAAAACGGCAATCATTTTCGAAGGTGAACCTGGTGATGTCCAAAAATACACCTATCATGAATTACATGGAGCGGTATGTCGCTTTGCCAACGCCCTAAAAATGCAAGGGGTAGAACAAGGAGATCGCGTCATTATTTATATGCCGATGATTCCTGAAGCTGTCATTGCCATGCAGGCCTGTGCCCGTATTGGTGCCATTCACTCGATTGTGTTTGGCGGATTCTCAGCAGAAGCCTTAAAAGATCGCGTAGAAGATGCACAAGCCAAAGTCATTGTGACCGCAGATGGTGGTCACCGCGGTGGTCGCGTCGTTGAGTTAAAAAAATCGGTTGATGTCGCTTTAGAAAAAGGCTGTCACACAGTTCGTAAGGTATTGGTTTGCAAACGTACAGGTCATAACATTGACATGAAAGAAGGTCGTGATTTATGGTGGAATGATGCCGAAGCAGGTATGTCAAACTACTGTGAACCCGCCATGGTTAATGCTGAACACCCCTTATTTCTACTCTACACCTCTGGCTCAACAGGCAAACCTAAGGGTATCGTTCATTCCTCTGGTGGCTATTTGCTAGGTGCTCATATCTCAAATGAGTGGATTTTTGACCTCAAAGATGACGATGTGTTTTGGTGTACGGCTGACGTAGGTTGGATTACAGGGCATTCGTATGTTGCATATGGTCCACTCTCTTGCGGTGCAACCATTTTGATGTTTGAAGGTGCGCCAACCATTCCTCATGCGGGTCGCTTCTGGGAAACCTGTCAAAAGCATGGTGTGACCATTTTCTACACCGCGCCAACAGCCATTCGTGCACTGATGAAGTTTGGTGATGACATCCCTAAACAATATGATCTGTCTAAGTTACGCCTATTAGGCTCAGTGGGTGAACCTATTAACCCTGAAGCATGGATGTGGTATCACACCATTATTGGTCAAGAGCGTTGCCCGATTGTTGATACTTGGTGGCAAACTGAAACAGGTTCGCATATGATCGCGCCATTCCCTGGAGCAACAGATCTCAAACCAGGTTCTTGTACCAAACCCTTACCAGGTATTTTTGCAGAAATCGTGGACGAAGAAGGTCATCCGATTACCGCCAATAACCAAGGTGGCTATTTGGTCATCAGCAAACCTTGGCCCTCGATGCTTCGCACCATCTGGGGTGATGACGCACGCTATGTTGAAACCTACTATGAAAAGTTCCATAACAAGTACTATGTGGTTGGTGATAGTGCCTTCCGCGATGCAGACGGTTATTATTGGATTCTGGGTCGTATTGATGACGTGTTAAACGTATCAGGGCATCGCTTAGGCACCATGGAAGTAGAATCAGCCCTTGTTGCTCATCCAAAAGTCGCTGAAGCGGCAGTTGTGGGTCGTCCACACGATGTCAAGGGTGAGGCGATTGTTGCCTTTGTTGTTGTCAATAGCTCACGCCCAGATGGTGCTGAACGTGATGCCATGATCAAAGAGCTGAAAGCATGGGTTGGTGAGCAGATTGGGCCTATCGCCAAGCCTGACGACATTCGTTTTGGTGATAACCTACCCAAAACACGTTCTGGCAAAATCATGCGTCGCCTCCTTCGTACCATCGCTAAAGGAGAAGAGATTACGCAAGACACTTCTACCCTTGAAGATGCCAGCATTTTACAGCAGTTGGCTGAAAAATAAGTGACCTAAGCTAAGGCTGACGCACCGAAAAAGCCGAGTTAATCCTCGGCTTTTTTTATTCAACCGTAAAACGAGGTTAAGCATCATGGAATTTACCCAAGTCGTACAGAATCGTCGTAGTGTGTTTAAGTTTACAGAGCAAGCCGTTAGCTTTGAGGAGCTACTTCCGCTGATTTCACTCGCCACCCTCGCTCCCAATCATCATCTCACACAACCTTGGCAGTTTATATGGGTCGGCGAGCAAACCAAAAGCCAACTTGCTGAACACTACGCCTTTGCACGCGCCAGTAAAAAATTAGACATCAACAGCCCTGATTTTTTAGCTGAGAAAGCGCGAGCGCATCGTAAGTTTTGTGCCACACCTGCCATTTTAATGGTTACGTGTCGAGTTGATGATAACCCCATCATTGCCAACGAAGACTATGCCGCCACTTGTTGCGCAGTGCAAACCCTACTCCTTGCGCTTACCAATGCGGGATTAGGCGCACAATGGAGCAGTCACCCGATGATACATGACCCCAGCGTCTTATCCTTACTCGGTTTGACCACACAAGATCGTGTCGTGGCAATGCTGTATATTGGGTATCCCGCCATCATACCGCCAGCTCCGCCAAGAAACGAAGCCAGCACTTTTGTGCGTCAATTG
>CAZLOM010000202.1:0-2712 GCA_964561185.1 uncultured Piscirickettsiaceae bacterium | reverse complement strand
TTTAACGAAAATGGTAACTTTGCTAACGTAGCAGGTAACACCACCATTCCAGATAAAGTCACTGCTAGCATGTCTTGGTACTTAGACAATCCTAACCCAGCAGGTGGTGTGGGTACCACTGAAGCCCTAACCTTTGATGTGGATTTGAGTTCATTCACTCAGTATGGTGGTTCTTACAACGTACGTGGTGTTTCTCAAGACGGTTATAAGGTCGGTGATTTGGTAGGCGTTGTGGTGAACTCGAATGGTATGATCGAAGCACGTTATTCTAACGGTCGTTCAGATTCGGTATCTCGTGTTGCCTTGGCTAACTTCCCTGACCTACAAGGTTTGGAGAAACTCGGTAGCCAAACCTGGGCAGAGTCTTTTGCTTCTGGCCCTCGTTCATTAGGTCAACCACAAGAATCTGGCTTTGCTTCGATTCAGTCAGGTGCTTTGGAATATTCTAACGTGGATACCACAGGTGAATTGGTGAACATGATCTTTATGCAGAAGATGTATCAAGCCAGTGCGCAGGTGATTTCAACAGATAAACAGTTAACACAAACGATTTTACAATTGTAATATTGTCGATTGAGTGATCACTGAATCCTCAACCCTCTCCTAATGCTAGGAGGGGGTTTTTGTGTTTAGTCATCACTTAAGTCTAGCTGTTCAGGCAATATACCAATGGCATGAGCATATGCTTTTAGGGTGCTGAACGTTGGTTCGTGCTTGCCAGATTCGATGCGAGCAACAGCTGATTGCGAAACATTCATGGCGTTAGCGACCTGATCTTGCGTCATTTTTTTATAGATACGCCAAGCTTTGAAAATACTTATCTCTTCATCAATCATCAAGGAGACGACAGCATGAGGCACGGTAGCATCATTATGACGATTTTTAAGGTCGTTCATATAGTCTTGATAAGCGATAACAACAAAAGCAGGTTGTCCGCCTTGATGAATAACTTGAACATTAGTAAGTGCGTTCATCCCGTTTTTTTACCTCTTCTATGGTAGCAATGCTTACTTCACCAGTAACACTGTAATTGAACAGTACACGATAATCTCCCACACGCAAGCGGTAATCATAGTCATGGTTGGTCAGTTTTTTGACGTTGCTGGATTGTGAAAAGTCTACCAATTCGGTTGCTACAGCATTCTTAATTCTTTGCGCTATTGGTTTCACACCAATTTTCAGCAGTTGCTTAATCGCTTTGGTTGTCCAGTTAATTTCATTCATGAAGTTGACTATATCAAAAATATATCAATATCACAAATTAATTGGTGAATGATGATGATGTTTAGCCAGTTTTTATTGATTTTTTATCAATAAAAACATAGTGTTTTATGTTCTTGTTGAATGGTGTTTTTTTGTTGGCATGTTTAATGCTTTTCACAATGTGAAGAAGTGAAGATAATCACTCACACACAAAGGGAGTTGAGAAAATGGACAGAAGTCTATACATTGCTATGAGTGGAGCTAAGGAGAGTGAACTCTCCTTAGCCGTTAACACCAATAACCTTGCGAACGCCAATACCGCAGGTTTCAAAAAAGACATGCCACAATTTCGTAGCATGCTCGTCGCAGGTCCAGGACACGACAGTCGTGCATATGCACTGACAGAACGTGTCAAAACCCTCGCTACGGATGGTCCTTTGCAATACACAGGTCGTGACCTCGATTTCGCTGCCAATGGTGATGCGTGGCTGACGGTGCAAACCCCAGAAGGGGATGAGGGACTGGTCAAAACCGCCAGTTTACAAATCAAGCCTAATGGCGATGTTTGGGATATTCACGGCAATCCTATTTTGGGTGTGAATGGTCCAATTAAGATTCCACCAGCAGAATCTGTCGAAATTGGCTCTGATGGTACGATTTCCTACGTTCCTTTAGGAGAGGGTGGTCTGGGTCGTCAAGTCTTAACACAATTAAAACTGGTGAAACCCAACGATACTTCCCCAGAGAACTTCGAAAAGGGATTGGATGGTTTTATGCGTTCAAAATCAGGTACAACCCCTGATCCTTTTGCTCGGGTACAAAGCGGTTATACCGAAGCCAGTAACGTGAATACTGTAGAAGAATTGGTGCAAATGATTTCCTTGCAAAGAAAGTTTGAACTGCAGGTGAAAATGATGGAAACCGCACAAAAAAATGAACAAAAAAGTGATCAAATGTTGAGCTTGAGATAAGTGAGATAAGGGTTAATCCTTTAGCTTAACGGCTTGAGCTGATCGTCTTAAATCATCGGAGGAATAGAATTATGAACAGAACATTATATGTGGGTAAAACAGGCTTAGAAGCACAAAACACCCGTTTGGCAACCATTTCTAACAACTTAGCCAACGCCAATACCATGGGTTATAAGCAAGGTCGCGCTGAGTTTGAAGATTTGATCTATCAAAATGTACGTCAACCTGGTGGATTCGTTAACCAAGCAACCAACCTACCTTCTGGTTTGCAATTGGGTGTGGGTACAAAGGTAGTTGCGGTACAAAAAATGTTTCAACAGGGTAGCTTGGTCAACACCGATAACCAGCTAGATATTGCCATCCAAGGTAAGGGTTTTTTCCAAATTCTACAACCTGATGGCACGATTGGTTATACCCGTGATGGTTCATTCAAGTTGAACCAAAACGGTGATGTGGTTACTTCTGGTGGCTTGTTGTTACAACCACAGATTACCGTACCACCTGAAGCAAGAACCATCACTGTGGGTTCTGATGGTAC
>CAZLOM010000201.1:0-2715 GCA_964561185.1 uncultured Piscirickettsiaceae bacterium | reverse complement strand
GGCTGAACCCTAAGCACACCATCTTGAAAATGCAACTGCAAGACGGATTGCGCTTCTGCCTGCGCACGAGAATGCAAAGGATTGCCGTCAGCGGAGGCTACCCACACGTAGCCCGCAGAAAGTAAGCGTTTGGGATCGTGCGCGGAAACCATTTGCTGGTAATGGGTCAGCTGTTGCGTATTTTTAGCCAATTGTGTTTGAGCACTCTGTGCAATGAGTTGAGGATAAGGACGCAACTGCTGTTTCTGTTGAACCACTGTTTGTTGCGCTGTCCAAAAGAACTGCTGACGTAAAGCACCCAACCTCTGTTGATGCTGATGCAGGTGCTGATGGGTGTATTTATCACACAAATAAGCATCATGCTGAATGCTCTGTCGCGCTTGAGCCAACTGAGTACGCACCTGTTGATTAATCTGTGCGATCAGCCTTGCTTGTGCTTCTTGATTCATGGCAATCTGCAACAAGACCCTTTGTCGAATCCATTGCCAGTGCCCTAAGCCTGCTTGCGCCTGCTGAACAATCTGATCACGAATCAAGGCAATCACCTTACTGGGTGTATCACAACGGGTATGCGCAATCTCATCGAGAATGGTATTATCACGCTCGTGTCCAATGCCTGTGATGACAGGAAAAGGAAGCTGACTGACAGCTCGCGCCAACGCAAACTCATTGAGATAGAATAAATCCTGTTGTGCGCCACCACCACGAATAATCACAAGGGCATCAAACGCCTGCTTCTGATGCTCGATCAACAATTGACCTAACGCCATCTGCATATCGCTGATGACTTGTGCGCCTTGAAAGCTGGCATGAAGATAGACGAATTGACATAAGTTCAAGGCGTGCAAACGGTCAGCATCACGCTGAAAATCCCCCAGCCCTGCCGCTTGCGCTGGCGATAATACGGCAATACGCGTCCACACCTGTGGTAATGTTTGCTGACGATTCAGCTCGTATAAACCTTGCGCCTTCAGTTCTGCCCGAATCTGCAATAACTTGCGTGCCTGCTCTCCTAGCGTATAGTTGGGATCCAGATCAAGCACTTCCAGCGACAAGCCAAAGCGCGGATGCAGGGCTGGCTCACACAGGAGTAACACCTTCTGTCCAACACTCAACCAAGCCCCCGTTGCTTGTGTAAACTTGGCTTGCAAACCCGTCGCGCGACTCGCCCAAAGCGTGGCTCGCACTTGGGCAAGCTGTTGTCCGTTATGTGATTCAGCCAATGACAGATACCAATGCCCTTGCCGTTGATGCACTTCAGTGACTTCAGCCGTCACCCATATCGCATTCACAAAGGCTTTTTGCACCGCGCTTGCAAGGGTTTGCATGAGTTGGGTGAGTGAAATGCCCTTATTGCCTGTGCTGTCAGCCGTAGCAGAATGATGAGGACTTATTTCTGGCTCACTGGATGCACCAACCTGATGCTCAAGCGCACCCTGCACCATCAGATCGACAGGCAACCAAGGCGCGAAGGGTTGCAAGGCTACCCCAGCTGGCACATACCAATGGCGTTTGCTGGCATCCCATCTTGCACCGAGTTGCTTCACACGGTCTTTTTCAGCAAAGGAAACTTGCAAATAGACAGGGTGGTTCATTGCGTTAAAGACTTGATAAGGGGCATCGCTATTGCCTGCATCCTCATGATTCCGCTATTAATGCTTCACCAATTCTGCCAATGCCGACAAGAAGGCTTGATTTTGGGCATCATCACCAATGCTAATGCGCAAAAACTGCTTGATTCTTTCCTGCTTGAAATGACGCACAATCACGGAACGCTCACGCAGACCTTGTGCTAAGGTCTCAGCTGACCAGTCAGGATGGCGGGCAAAAATAAAGTTCGCGGCGGATGGCAATACCTCAAACCCCATTGCTTGCAGACCCGCAACCACCTGCTCACGGCTTTGAATCACCTGCTGACAGGTCTGCTCAAAATAGGCTTGATCCTCAAAAGAGGCAATTGCCCCAGCCATCGCCAAACGGTCGAGTGGGTAAGAGTTAAAACTATTCTTCACACGTTCTAAGGCTTCAATCAACTCAGGATGCCCCACCGCAAACCCGACCCGTAACCCTGCTAAAGAACGCGACTTAGACAAGGTTTGCACGACCAACAAGTTGTCATACTGATTCACCAAGGCAATGGCTGATTGACCACCAAAGTCAATATAGGCTTCATCCACCACCACCACACGATCTGGGTTGGCTTTCAACAACTGCTCAATCGCCGTTAGCGGTAAAACACAGCCTGTGGGCGCATTAGGATTGGGGAAAATGATACCGCCGTTCGGACGATCATAGTCTTCCACACGAATGGTAAAATCTTCAGCCAGTGGCATTTGTTGGTACTCAATTTCATACAACCCACAATAAACAGGGTAAAAACTGTATGAAATATCAGGGAATAAAATGGGTGCGTCTTGCTTTAACAACGCCAGAAAGGCATGAGCTAAGACTTCATCTGAACCATTACCCACAAACACCTGATTGGCTGATAGCGAAAAATAACGCGCAATCGTCTGCTTTAAGGCATCAGCGTTAGGGTCTGGGTATAGACGCAACCCATCATCTACCACCGCGCGTATCGCCTCAATCACCCGTGGTGAGGGGGGATAAGGATTTTCGTTGGTATTCAGCTTGACCAAATTATTCAATTTCGGCTGTTCCCCTGGAACGTAAGGGGTCAAACTCTGCACCAAAGGATTCCAAAAACGACTCATA
>CAZLOM010000200.1:0-2718 GCA_964561185.1 uncultured Piscirickettsiaceae bacterium | reverse complement strand
CAAGTCAAGGAGTTGTCTTATGAAGTATTCGCTAGTTGCATTATTGCTGACCGCTCAGGTGTCTGCTGTGTGGGCTGAAGAGCAGAGGGTTCAGTCAGAAAAGTCAGCTGTGCCGCCAGCATCATCGGTTTATCAAACGACCTTAGAGAATGGCTTGCATATTGTGGTGAAGGAAGATCATCGTGCGCCAGTGTTGACCTCTCAGATATGGTACAAGATCGGTGCCAGTGACGAGCCAGATGGCATCACAGGGATTTCGCATATGTTAGAGCATATGATGTTCAAGGGGACACAAAATCTTGCCCCAGGTGAGTTCTCTAAACGGGTTGCTAAGGTCGGGGCAACCGAAAATGCTTTTACCAGTCAGGATTATACCGCCTATTTTCAAACGGTAGAAAAATCACATCTCAAAACCATGTTGTCTTTAGAGGCAGAACGCATGGGGTCGCTTAAACTCTTAGATGAAGAACTGCAGAAAGAGCAACAAGTGGTGCTGGAAGAAAGACGTATGCGCACGGAGGACAATCCTAACGCTCGTCTATACGAACGCTTTAACGCCTTAGCCTACGATGCCAGCCCTTATCGTCGTCCTGTGATTGGCTGGCAATCGGATATCGAAGGCTATCAACTCAGCGAGTTGCAAAATTGGTATGATCGTTGGTACGCGCCCAACAATGCCACACTGGTGGTTGTGGGCGATGTAACGCCTGAGCAGGTTAAGCAGATAGCGCAAGAAACGCTCGGCAAAGTACCTGCACGGGCGCATGATGCCAAACCAAAACTGCCTCAGGTCACGCCTGTGGGAGAAAAACGCCTGACCATGCAGGACGAACGCACTAAGGTTCCCATGCTGATGATGGGTTATGCCGTACCCTCCTTGCTCACCAGTGAAAACAAACAGACAGCCTACGCATTGGCGGTTTTAGCCGAAATTTTGGATGGTGGCGACAGTGCGAGACTGAGCAAAGAATTGGTGCGTGGACAGCAAAAACTCAGCTCTGCCTCTGCCGACTATGATCTCTACGCGCGATTGCCCACGCAATTTACCCTATCGGCTGTGCCTGCTGATGGTGTTTCCTTAGCGGAAGCAGAAAAAGCCTTGCAAGCCAGCATTGCTAAAGTGATCGCTCAAGGCATTAGCAAAGAGGAGTTGGCGCGTGTTCAGGCAGGCATTGAAGCCAATCGCGTCTTTGAGGCCGACTCTACCTTTTATCAAGCCATGAAACTTGGCGAGTCAGCAACCATCGGTTTAGACCTTACCGAACTGGAGGCCTATCCTGAGCGCATTCGTGCCGTGACAGCTGATCAGGTGATTGCGGTCGCGAAACGCTGGTTGGTCAGTGATCGTTTGTCCGTGGCTTATTTATTACCCAAAACCCCCGTTGTGGCACAACCTTAAGGAGAAGCGTCGATGAATCCGATTCGTAAAACGATTTTTTTACTCATCAGCCTGTGGCTGTTGTTGGGGTCTTCTGCGCATGCCATGAGCGATATTCAGCGTTGGCAAACCACAGCAGGCGCGGAAGTTTGGTTTGTGCCTGCACCAGAGTTGCCGATGGTGGATGTACGCTTGGTGTTTGATGCTGGCTCGGCACGTGATGGCAGTCGTTCGGGGATTGCCAATTTAACCAATACCCTAATTGGTATGGGAGATCAGACGAAAGATGAAGAAACCTTTGCCAGTGACATAGAAGGCTTGGGGGTGCAGTTTTCTACCTCCGCCTTAAAAGACATGGCCGTGGTGAGTTTGCGTAGTTTAACGCGTCCTGAAATTTTAGAATCCGCCTTAACATTATCGGCAAATGCCCTGACGCAACCCAGTTTTGATGCCAAGGTCTTAGAGCGCGTCAAAGCACAACGTTTGTTAGAGATTAAAGCCAAACAACAATCGCCTGCCAGTGTGGCTACGGAGCGATTCTGGCAAAAACTTTATGAAAATCACCCTTACGCCCAGCCCTCTGAAGGCACTTCAGCGAGTCTTCCTGCCCTCACTTCGGCAGACTTGACGGCTTTTCATCGCCACTATTACACCGCGAAAAATGCTCGGGTTGCCATTGTCGGTGCGGTCAGTCGTACGCAGGCAGAGCAGATTGCCGAACGGTTAACGTCAGGCTTGCCTGTGGGGAGTCAATTACCAGCCTTACCTGCTGTATCGCCAGTCAGTGCAGGTTATGATCGTATTGATTTCCCCTCGACTCAATCACAGGTGTTGTTAGGACAATTGGGCATTGATCGCCTGAATCCTGATTATCCTGCACTTTATCTGATTAATCACCTGTGGGGCGGTAGCGGTTTTGCTTCTCGTTTGATGGAAGAAGTGCGTGAAAAGCGCGGGTTGGTCTATGGCGTGAGCTCTAGCCTGTTACCGATGCGAGCGCAAGGCCCTTGGATGGTGTCTTTGAAAACAGCGAATGCCAATACCAACACGGCATTGCAAGTGGTACAAGAAACGACTCAGGCAATGTTGAAAGGCATGACACAGCAGGAGCTAGAGGATCATAAATCGAACATTTTGGGCGGTTTTGCTTTGCAAATTGACAGCAATAAAGACATGGTAGGCTACTTAGCCATGATGGCTTTTTATGACTTACCCACCGACTGGTTACAAACCTTTCCTAAGCAAATCGAAGTCTTGACTTTGGATCAAGTGCAGAAGGTAGCACAAGCCTACTTGAAACCTGACTCGTGGGTAGGGGTTTTGCTGGGCAAGCAAAGCGA
>CAZLOM010000199.1:0-2725 GCA_964561185.1 uncultured Piscirickettsiaceae bacterium | reverse complement strand
TTTCAAGAAGCCTCTAAACTCCCTCAATTACAACATGGCAAAACAAAACATGTCATTTTTAGCGACTATTTTTGCGTTACAATAGAACCAAAGGTCATCTAAATAAGGCACATCACAGCCATTAGATGAACTCCCCCACAGACAATAAAGGAATCAAAAGGATGCAACGCAAAATGATGAACCGTGAAAGAGCCCATAACATTGCTTCTGTTCTTACCGAAGCCCTTCCCTATATCCGTCGTTTCGTGGATAAAACCATTGTGGTGAAGTACGGTGGGAACGCCATGGTGGATGACGAGCTTGAAATGAGTTTTGCGCGTGACATCGTGCTGATGAAACAAATCGGCATGAACCCTGTGGTGGTTCATGGTGGCGGACCTCAAATTGGTAATTTGCTGAAGCAAATCGGCAAAGAGTCTCAGTTTATTGATGGCATGCGTGTCACCGATACCGAAACCATGAACGTGGTGGAAATGGTCTTAGGCGGTCAGGTCAATAAAGCGATTGTTGGCATGATTCAAAAGGCTGGCGGTAAATGTGTGGGCTTAACAGGTAAAGATGCTGGCTTAATCAAAGCCTCTAAGATGACCCTTTCGCGCCAAACGGAAGGCATGGACGAGCCTGAAATCATTGATATTGGTCATGTGGGCGAGGTTGCTAATGTAGATACCCATATCCTAGACCTATTGATTAAGAGTGATATTATCCCTGTGATCGCGCCAGTGGGTTATGACGATGATGGTCAAAGCTATAACATCAATGCGGACTTTGTGGCAGGTGCGGTTGCCTCTGCGCTAGGTGCGGAAAAGTTGATGCTCTTAACCAACATCGAAGGCTTGAAAGACAAAGAAGGCAAACTGCTGACAGGCTTAACCCATGCCATGGTTGAAGGCTTAATTGCGGACGGCACCATTTATGGCGGAATGTTGCCAAAAATTCGTTGTGCCTTAGACTCGGTAACGGGTGGGGTGAAATCCGCGCATATCATTGATGGACGTGTGCAACATGCGGTACTGCTCGAAGTCTTCACTGACGAAGGCATCGGTACCTTGATTACGGCTTAACTCAGGGAATCACCATGTCATTACTTCGTATCGCTACGCGAAAAAGCCCACTGGCGATGTGGCAAGCTGAGTTTGTCAAATCACAACTGCTAGCACAACACACAGAATTAACGGTTGAACTCATTGGGATGAGTACCCAAGGCGACAAACTGCTCGATGTGCCACTGGCTAAAATCGGTGGCAAAGGCTTGTTCATCAAGGAACTAGAAGAGCAAATGTTGGCAGGTAATGCGCACCTTGCCGTCCATAGCATGAAAGACTTGCCCGCATTTCTACCTGAAGGCTTCTCCATTGGTGCGGTGCTGGAACGACACAACCCCTTAGATGCGTTTGTCTCTAACCGTTATGACAACCTTGAAAATCTGCCACAAGGCGCGATTGTAGGCACTTCTAGCTTGCGTCGTAAAAGCCAACTGCTGGCGATTCGTCCAGATTTGCAATTGCATGATTTAAGAGGAAACATTCATACGCGCATGAATAAACTCGATGAAGGTCAATTCGATGCGATCATTCTTGCCGCGGCAGGCTTAGAAAGAATGGGTTTGCCTGAGCGTGTTCGTAGCCTAATTCCTGCGGAAGTGAGTTTGCCTGCGGTGGCACAAGGCGCACTCGCCATTGAGGTCTTGGAAAAGGATGCCAACACTCAAGGCTTTGTTGATTTCTTGAATCATGCCAATACCCTTGCCTGTGTTCGCGCAGAGCGTGCGATGAATGCCGCACTCGAAGGCGGTTGCCAAGTTCCCATTGGTTCTTATGCCGTCTTGGAAGGCGATCAACTCTGGTTACGCGGCTTGGTCGCTGAACTCGATGGTTCTCGTATCATTCGCGCGGAACGTCGCGGAAGCATTGCCGATGCTGAAATCATGGGACAAGACCTTGCTCAAGAACTGCTTGCTCAGGGTGCAAAAGCCATTTTAGACAGCGTGTATGGGCGATAATCACCCCTGCCACGTCTGGATCACTCGCCCACAAGCCGATGCTGACCAGATGGCACAACAGGTATCTGCCCAAGGTATGATGCCTTGGGTTCTGCCTGTGTTAGCGATTGAACCCTATCCCGTTGAGGATACCGCTCAGGCGATCCTCATGCAAGCGGATCAGATCATCGTTACCAGTCGTCATGCGATTGCTGGTGCCTTGGCACAAGGATTATTGCTCCCCAGACAGGTTCAGTGGTTTGCGGTGGGTAAAGCAACCGCAGAAGGTTTGCTTCCCTTAGACATTCACCCGATCTTACCTGAACAACAAGACAGCGAAGGCCTGCTCGCGCTGGCTGAATTAGACAATCTGCAAGACAAGCGCGTGGCGATTCTCAAGGGGATTGGGGGTCGTCCTGTGTTGGCAGAGCAACTTAAGACGCGTGGGGCAATCGTCACAGCGTTATCCCTCTATCAACGACAATGCACCACCCCAACGCCTGAACAGATAGCGGCTTACCTTGGCGCAGATGGAAGACACCTCATTGCGCTGGCAAGTGGTGAAACCCTAACCTGTCTTCTAAAGGCACTAAGCCCTGCTCAACACAGCACCCTATTATCCCTCACTCACCTTGTTGTCATGAGCACACGCATTGCCCAACAAGCAGAGCAAGCAGGCTGGCGGGCTGATGCGATTCACATCGCCCCCACCGCCTCAGCAGATGGCTTACTGTCTGCTATGAC
>CAZLOM010000198.1:0-2748 GCA_964561185.1 uncultured Piscirickettsiaceae bacterium | reverse complement strand
ACTTCAAATGACTAAGAATACTTGATTCATAGTCTCGCATTAACCAAGTATTGCCGTCACGTTCAGGGTGTTGTGTCGTAATACCATATACAACCTCACGACCTGTAAGCCATTGACCATCAACAAACTCTGCAAAAGTTAATTTGCCATTTTCCCAAACATAGCACAGTTTAATTTCAGGTGAACTCTCTCTAAATCGGTTGAGTTGTTGCGGTACGCCTGTCATCCACCAACATTCTGATAACCACGCTTGTAAATACTTCGCCCCTTTCTTGTGGTAGGCTTTGAGATCGTTAATCATCGCTTGATGTTCAAGATCGGCTAATTGATGCTGTGGTTTCAAGTTTGATGGTTGTTGAATACGGGGAATGGCGTTAACCGCCTGTTTTAAGGCAATTTCATCAACCAGTTGACACAAATCATGCGTGAAAAGTTGCAATTTATGGGTTTCAAATCCAGGGCGGCAAAAAACAGGCTCATCATTGTTTTTTATAGCTTTTAGATTGTATTGCATGATAGCAATATTGGGTTGTTCTACGCCTGTTTTACGATGTCGGCGTACTCGCCCAGCCAACTGGATGATCGAACGATAAGATGAAGGTTCAACAATTGCCCAATCAAAATCATGGTCTCGCCCCACCTCTTCAACTGGCGTAGCAACAACGATAAACAACATATCCTGCGCTTGCGAAGTATCCAAATGTTCACGAATAATGCTATTGCTGAATGCGACAGGTTCATGACCGTCTTTTTCTTTGCGTTTTAAGACTGCGTCTAAATGCTTTTCTTGTTGGCTTCTGAGCAATAATACTTGTCGGCTATGGTAGGTCATCACCTTCGCTTGAACGGATTCCCCAAAATCAGCCGTTAATAAATAACGACTTAATGCAATACAAGGTGGCACATTGGCGACACGCACCACCCCAAAAGAAACGCGCTTACCCGTCTTCACATCTAGGGTATGATGTTGCTGATGCAGGGTTAATGCGTGTGATTTAATCTGCTCAACGTAATGTGTTTCATTCAGTTCTGTTACAGGTGCAATATAGGCTTTTCGTTTAATGATCTGTCCAGATAATTTTTCGATTCTGTTATCAATAAATTGCTGATGAGCCGATTGATATAGCTTTCTGGTCGTCGTTAAATCATTCAATTCAATAGATTGTACCTTGGTTGCAAACTCATCTACCCAAGCACAAGCGACTGTTTCGCTTTGACCTGAATCCGCTAATCGGTGAAATTGATGATACAATCGCCAACCTTCCTGATACACATTGAAAAAGCCTTCTGCTAAGGCTGGTGGAATGGTTGCCGATGAGATCATGACCTTTCTCCCTAACATACCTGCTAGGTGAATCAATCGCCCAATCGCAATTAAGTCCTGACCATTAAAATCATCTACCTCATCAATCACCAAGTCAGAAGATAATAAGCGTAACGCTGGCAAAATATACTTACCACCTCGTGTGGTTTCTGTGGCGGATATGATGTGATCAATGGTACAAGCTAAGACTGGCTGATACAAAAATGCTTTGTGTTTTTCATTTGAAACAATGGCATCTAAAAAATCAGCGGTGGGTGCATCACCAGTATCAACCTCTTCATCCAGCAAGGATTCTAGTGATTCAGAACCGATTGCTTTAATGGTTTCATTGGTAGTGGTTGATTGATTCTGTTCATGTAACTCCTTGACAGCAGATGAACCAATCAATACCGCTAACTCGTCATTGGTTAAGCCAATGTTATGACGATATTCATCACCCGTTTGTAGCGTTAAGGTTCTCAATCCCAAGGCTAACACATAGCGCAGACTGTTAGCATCCGATGATAAGGCTCGCATGATTTTAGCGTTAGCAATGGTTTTACCGCACCCTGTGCTTGCCATATTGACCACAAACCAACCGATCTGAGTGGTTGGTTCTGTTGATTGCCCTTTAATAAAATGGGTAATTTTATCAACCGCTTTATCTTGCCATTCAAAGCCTGTTGGGCTTTTCTTTTTCAAGTTCATGATGTCTTGTGCCGTTCCCATATCTTCACGGAATCGGGACAGGCTGTGACTGATTTTAAGCGCGTATTCAGTAACCCCTAGTAAATGTTCATCTAATTTCTGTTTCATACGATGTTGTTTATCAGTGTTAGCGTGAAGCGTTAATTCACTTTGCCACTGTTCATCTTTATCTCGTGAAGAAAAGTAATGATCACCCAACATCAAACTTAATCGCGCATGATGCAGTACCACACGCCACGCGCCAGTTGTTTTTGCGGATAACGCCAAAGCAGATTCAGCCAATAACCGTTTTGCCCATTTCTGTACAGACTTACGCCAATGAGTTGACTGAGTCAATAATCCTTGAGGAAAGACAAAACATTGAGATAATCGTTTTTCATTTTCCTCATCTAATCGCTCATATCCCCAATCAGCCTTAATGCTTTTAAGCATACTGGAAATGTCTTTTCGCTCCGAATCACTCCAAGGCTTGGCTTTATCTTTAGATATTGGGCTAGGCATTCGATGATGCGTGAGTATCAACCATGCTACCCATTGAGCAATCGGAGGAAGTTCATGCAAGGGTGTTTTATCATTCTGTTGGGCAATTTCAAGTAGTTGATGTTCATTAAACTCACCTGATAACAGTAGATTGAGCCAAGCCTCATCATGAGAACGATCACCCGATAATTGCACTAAGGCAATGAAAACTCCCGCCACCTAACCTACGGTTGAGGTGGGGGTTTCTTGGCTCAACG
>CAZLOM010000197.1:0-2748 GCA_964561185.1 uncultured Piscirickettsiaceae bacterium | reverse complement strand
CAGGGTTTTTATCCCGACTGTTCGGCAGGCATAAGCCTGAGACGGTAGCGCAGTCTATAACCCAAAACGATGCGATGAAATACGGTGCATTGCCGTCATCTATCTCTACCCTGATTGCCAGTACGGGCAAGCAGATAGAATCGCGTGATCAGATATACCGAAAATGGGCAATGATGGAGAGCAGTTCTATCATTCAGACAGCCGTAAAAATGCTATCGACATCGGCATTAGGTGGTCATGAGACGACGGGGCAAATTGTTTTCATTGAGCCTAAGCCTTGGGCTTCTTCAGACAAAAAGACCGCTAAACTCATTGCTGAAATATCAGATGATCTTGTTTTTCTGTTCAATCAAGTGGCGTTTGAATTGGCGTACACAGGGGCGATTTATGGCGATGCCTTTGCCAGAATTAACACACGAAAAGGAAAAGGTGTTGTCGGGCTTTACTCAGGTGAGCTATTGAGACCGCAGATGGTGCAACCTTTTGAGCGTGCAGGGAATACTCAGGGTTATGCGGTTTACACAGGTGATAGGTTTTTTGAAAGGTTCGATGCCTTGCAAATTGCACGAGTGAAAATGCCTAGGCTGATCTATAAGCCACAGCAAGGCGATTTAGAGAAGTCCATGTACTCAACCCTAAAGTATGACGACCCAGACGATTGGGAGCTTGTACCGTCAAGCGCAGGGGGAAGCCTATTGACAGGTGCGGAACAACACTTTGAGAACCTGAATGCGGCACTTGTCGGGCTTACGGGGCAACGGCTGGTAGATTCGATTGATGAGCAGGTATTAACGGCTCAAATGGACGGCATGACGCAGGAGCAGAAAGCTAAGTTTGTTCGCAATATCACCGAAATGCTAAGACGTTCACAAGAAGTGGCAGAGGTAGCGATTAAGACTGGTAAGCCTGTTTTGCATAAAGTCAGGCACGTTATCCCAGTGAGCGGTGAGAAACAATTAACGGCATTGAGTGGCAATATCGGGGGCGCAAGAAGTACCAGTATTCAGATTGATGATGTACTGCTTCATGCAAAACTGCTATCTGGCAGTTTGGGTGTTGACCTCTCGATGCTTGGCTTTGCTGATCAATTGTCAGGTGGTTTGGGTGAAGGTGGATTTTTTAGAACATCGGCACAAGCGGCTGAATACGGGCGGTCGATTCGGTCAGCACTTGAGCAGTGTTTTAATCACATCGTTGACGTGCATTTGATTAAAAAAGGGATTGACACATTCGACCCAAAAAACAAGCCGTATCAGATCAATTTCTACGGCAACATCTCGGCTTTGGAATCTGAACGACAAAGCACAAAACTGGAAGCTATGCAGTCAGGGTCGCAGTTAGCGCAGACTATCCAGCAATTAAAAGACATGGGTGCAAACAAGGAGATCATTAAGGTTTTCCTGAGTAAAACCATGCTAGTTGACGAGGATTTAGCCGAAACCTACGCGCAGATTGCCGATATGCAACCGCCTGAGCAAGCAGGTCAGGATGGTATGGGTATGGGTGATGATAGCAGTGGTCAAGAAGGATTTGAGCAGGAAGATCAAGCACAAGAACAAGAAAAAGAAGAAAAGGAATAAAAAATGAGCCTCTATGAAAGCGTGGCAAGTAAATCACTAGGAAGTAGTGGCGGTGGCGGTTTGTTTTCTGGTATCTCTAGCGGTATCAGTGGGTTAGGCGGTAAAGCAGGAGGAATGGTCAGCGGGGCGATTGGTGGGGCAACTGGTAGCGCGTTGGGCGGTATAGCTAAGTCGGCAGTTAATAGCGTCGTCAATAAGGCGATACCAGCAGGGGTTATGAATGGGTTAAAAACTTATGGCGGTGCGGTCGATGCCGCAATGAATGGCAATTTTGACAAACTCGGTGCGACGCTTATCCAGAACGGAGCGTTAGACGGCTTACTTGGTTCTTTAGGGCTAAATTCTGCTATGGGCAAGCTCAATGCCAGCAACAACCCTGTTTTCGGTGGTGTAACGCTTGATCGCGCTATCGAGATATACAAAGAACATCAAGCCGTAAAATTTGAGAAAAAAAACCTATTTCTGCTTGAGGTAACAAGCCCCTTAACCATGACAGAATCGAGACAATTTAACCTGTTTGCGCTTGGTGTTGATTATCCAACGGTGCAGATTACAGGCGAAAAAGTGCGATTAGGGACGGCTAACGCTGATCTAATTCAGTCTAGTGACGCTATCGACCTTTCTATCACGACTTACGATGACAAGGCAGGGACGCTAAAAAATTGGTTCAAGGATCACGCCTCAAAGTCTGCTCCTAGTGACGGCACAGCAACAACCCCTAGCGAATACGCCTTAAAGATCAAAATAATTCATGGTGTTATTGATGATGGACAAATTGGTTATGAAGATAAAGGATGGTTCAGGGCGGAAACCTTCAGCAATTCATTAACAAGGCAAGATCATGGATTGCATGAAATAACCATGAATTTTAGTCAAATTGACACCTTCCACGGCTGGTAATAATGAGCAATATAATGACTTCCGAAAGAACAGGCATACAGCATGATGAGCAAGGTTTTCTTGTTGGTCAGGTTATTTCTGGTTTAATGGACATGAAGCATGATGTTTCTGAAATTGCGCAGAACACTAGGGATATTTTGCACTTTTTGACTGGAAACTCTGTTACTCGTGCAGGAAATGGCTCAAAAAAAGAATCAACACAGACACAAAGCACCACAGCAACACAGGCAACACAGGCAACACAGGAAACGCAGGCAACGCAGGCAAC
>CAZLOM010000196.1:0-2749 GCA_964561185.1 uncultured Piscirickettsiaceae bacterium | reverse complement strand
AAAAAAACCCGTATGAAACGGGTTGATTTATATATTTGGTGGAGGCGGGGGGAGTTGAACCCCCGTCCGAAAACGCGTAACTATCGGTTCTACGTATGTAGTCTGTTTATTGATCTTGCCACGACTAAACCCAACAGACAGGGAAAGCAGTAGCACAGCCTATAAAGGTTAACCGTGTCTTATAGACATCAACACAGCGATCTGATGTAAGTTACCTTGGTAAATCAGCCCATCAGAGAGCCGATGCCAAGGGCCTCGCGTTAAGCGGCGAGAGCGAAAGTTTCGTCGTTTGCGACTATATTGTGACAAATGGATTTACGAGGTATCTGACACCCTCGACACGCCCCTCAAGCCTTGCCATCCCCGTCGAAGCCATTACGCCCCCTTAGAGACCAGAACAAGCTCTAGCCGATGTGACTATTTTAACAAATATTTGCGGCTGAATGTAAGAGAATATCAGATATTTTGAAACGGTCGTTACGACAAGAAAAAACCCGATACACACAAGGTGATCGGGTTTTTCATCAGCTGGGCAAGGAATGAATATCCCCTACCCTTCATGCGAAGACTTAATGAGCTGACGCACCTTCAGCACCAATGCCTGTTTGCGCACGCACAAATTGAGCATCAAATGCCGCACGCTCTGCTTGTGCCTGTTCGCTGTTATCCATTTTCGAACGCAAATAGATAGCAACAAACGCAAGCGTCATGGTAAATAAGGCGGGGTTAGTATAGGGGAAAATCGCTTCTGGATTACCTAACACAGACTTCCACACACCTGGACCTAGCACGATCAACGTAATGGCAGAAACTAAGCCTAGAATACCACCACACATTGCTCCTTTAGTGGTCATCCCTTTGAAATACATAGACATGATCAACACTGGGAAGGTCGCAGATGCGGCTACCGTAAAGGCCAAACCAACGAGGAAAGCAACGTTTGATTTCTCAAACTGAATGCCTAAGCCAATCGCCACCAATGCCAAGACAACCGTAGCCATTTTAGACACACGAATTTCTTGCTCTTCCGTTGCACTTGGATTGATCACGTTCGCATAAACGTCATGCGAAATTGCCGACGCGCCTGCAAGCGTCAACCCAGACACCACTGCAAGAATGGTTGCAAAGGCAACGGCTGAAATGAAGCCTAAGAACAAATCACCGCCCAAGGCATGCGCTAAGTGAATCGCTGGCATATTGCCACCACCAATCAATTTGCCATCAGCAAAATAGGTTGGATTGTTTAATACAAAGGCAATTGCCCCGAAACCAATGATGAAGGTCAATACATAGAAGTAACCGATAAAACCCGTTGCATAGAAGACTGATTTACGCGCTTCTTTCGCATCAGGTACGGTGAAGAAACGCATTAAGATGTGCGGTAAACCAGCGGTACCAAACATCAACGCCATCCCTAACGAAATCGCAGAGATTGGATCAGAAACCAAACCACCGACATACATGATTTTGTCGCCAGAAGCATGCTTCTCAATGGCCGTTGCGAATAGTTTTTCGAAGCTGAAATCCATCAAATACATGGTCGCCAATGCCATGAAAGTCGCACCAGACAGCAATAATACGGCTTTAATAATCTGTACCCATGTCGTGGCTAACATACCACCAAACATGACATAAGCCATCATCAAACCACCAACAATGACGACAGCATACATAAACTCAAGACCGAATAAGGTCTGAATCAATGCACCAGCACCAACCATCTGAGCGATGAGATAAAATAAGACCACTGCCAACGCAGAAACGGCAGAGAACAAGCGAATAGGCTTTTGGCTAAAACGGAAAGCGGCAACGTCAGCAAAGGTATATTTACCGAGGTTACGCAATTGTTCCGACATCAAGAACAAGATCACTGGCCAGCCCACCAAAAAGCCGATGGAATAGATCAAACCATCATAGCCCTTAGCATACACCATCCCTGTAATCCCAAGGAAAGAAGCCGCTGACATATAGTCACCAGCAATCGCTAGACCGTTTTGAAAGCCTGTAATACCGCCACCAGCGGCATAGAAATCTTTTGCCGATTTGGTACGACTTGCCGCCCAATAGGTAATACCCAGCGTCGCCAATACGAACACACTGAACATAATAATGGCATTGGTATTGATGCTATTACCATCACCAGCAACGGCTGTACCCGCCACCAATACTGCCGCTAAGGCATAAAGCGCGAAGGAAAACTTACTCATCATCATAGTTTATTCTCCGCCTTAATTTTTTCACTCAACTCATCAAAGTCACTATTTGCTTTTTTAACATAAATACCTGTTAACGCAAAAGCGGCAATAATGATGCTCACCCCAAGCGGAACGCCAATGGTAATGTTACTGCCAATCACAATCGTTTGAAAAAACGCAGGATTAAAAGCAATCAGCAAAATAAAGCCGAAATAAATCACCAACATTGCAATCGTAAGCTTAATTGCCAGACTGGTACGATGCGCCACAAGTGTCTGGAAACTCTCGCTTTGTTGGATTTTTTCTACGGTTGATTGATCCATAGATGTCGCTCCTCAAAGTTAACTCTGATTCCATTAAATATACTAATAAGGGTATTAGTTTTTAATGCTATCTCTTTATTTTTGATAAAAAAACACTGACCCTAAGTAATGTTTTTTTCTCAGGGTTAAGTATAGCTGATGTATCGCTTATTTTGTAGCAACTTGTCACAAGGATTGCAAAATTATGACACTTTTTCAGGCAAACACTGTCATCAGTTGGACAGCGATGAG
>CAZLOM010000195.1:0-2802 GCA_964561185.1 uncultured Piscirickettsiaceae bacterium | reverse complement strand
GCTAAACCATCCGATCAAACACAGACTGAGTAAATACCGCTGTGTTCGCACTCACCCGAACTGATGACACAGAAACAGCGACCAACTCACTGCCTTGCTCAATTGGGTCAGCAGGAAGCAATAGTTTTCCTACCGATACCTGCTCAAGCCAATGCAAAGACTCTTTCATGTCTCGTACAATCGGATGCTCATCACTAACCGCAGACTTATCACTGATATAAGCCCGAGCAAGCACCAACGCCACCGCATCAATCGCCTGATTTGCCAAAACCCCTGTAACAGGGCTTGGAATGTAGCGACTGATGGTGGTATAAGCCCTAGTGATACCGCCTTGAACCTTGTCGGCTGGTGTTTTATCCAACTCAGAAAAGGCGGTGGTTAGGTCTAACTGGCTAATCATGCCGTGACTTTCACCAATACATTCGGCTGATGACACAATGGCAAGCTGTTACACTGGCTATGAATGGTCACACCACGATTACCCTCTTTTTCCCAAGTTTTCACGTAAATGGCTTGCCCTAACTGGTTTACCGTTTCGTTAAAATCAGCAGGAGCAAAGTAGGTAACGAACGTATCATTCGTGCCCTCAGGATAGGCGTGTCCCTCGTTGGCAGAAATGAACTTGTTACCATTCACGCCACCACGATACTCTTCAAACACCACCCCATAGACTTCAAAGCCTTTGCGTAAATCTGTCCCCATCTGCTTAGTGCGTTCAAGGTTATAGCGCAAGATGTCTTTGATGCTGGCATGGTTAATCAAGGCACTGAAAAACTCAGGTGACACCAACACACGTACCCCAGACATCACATCACCCATTAGGTTATCTTCCAAATGGTTGATCAACTCAGCACACTTGTCGCCAATTTTTGTAGAGGCACTGCTTAGATCAAAACTGATCACTTTTTGCGTTACGCCAAAGGTGGTAAACATATCAGCGATCACGCTTGTGCCATCGGCATTCAACACCCGACCTTTGAGCGCGTTCACACGCTTATGCTCAAGCGTAATATCATGTTTAGAACGCAATCTTTGTAAGCGTAACGCCATTTCTTGCGCCATGGTTGCTAACCCTTCCGTTCCAAACGCACGCACACCAACCAAATCAGAAGGCATTAAGAAGTCTTCGTGTACCGTTTGTGGAATCATGAATGAATAGGTATGACGGGTATCAACACCTGCTACCGTTCCCTCACCACCCCACGCATGAGAAGGCAATAAACCCAATGTACCCTCACGATCTTCAATCACGATGTTAGGCGTGCGAGTACCGCGATCCTTAAAAATACCCAATTCAGTCACACGACCCCATTGACGAGGAAATTTGTTAATCGCCGCAGTGAGTTCGGCTTGTGTAAAACTCGTTAAATCCAACATTTTTTAGTCCTCTTAAACCACATCACGGGCAGTAATGCCCAAGGCTTGTAAATCAGCAATTGCCGCATCTTTTTCAGTTTGTGTTGTGACACCTGCGCCCCATAACAAGGCTTGTTTGGCAATAATGGCATGGCGAACAATCGCTACTGCTGGTTGATCACTGGCGGTTGCATTCACTGCAAACAGCAAAACACCTGCTGCGGTTTGGCTACCGTCTGTTGCTTCATTGTCATAAGCGGTATATTTGCCTGTGGCTGTTACCTTACCTAAGACAGTACCAGCTTCTAGGTTATTGCCTGTTGCAAGGGTAATGTCTTCACGGCTATAGCCTTGTTCTGCTTCCATTTTAAGAAAGGCTGAACTGCCTCTTTTCATCGTTTCCATCTGTTAGACTCCTGATAATTGAGAAACGGCTGAGAGAAGTAGGCTACCTGCCTGCTCTGTGCCATTGGATTGTTGGTGTTGTGCCTGAAACTTAGCCTGTGCCTGTGTTTGCTGTGCAAATAGGCTGGCATCGGCTTTTGGTTTCATGGCTTGCAGGTCTTTGGCAACGATAGAGAAGGTTGCGCTGTCCATGCTCAAATAAGGCTTGATAGACTCGTCTGTGATTTCACGACCAAGCGCGGTAAATAACGCCTTAACGTCATTGGTACGAGCTTCGAGCTGTTTGGCGGCAAATTCTGCTTTTAGAGTTGATAATTCCGCATTTGTAGCCTCAAGTTGAGCTTTTAATGCGGTATTCTCTTCTTGCAAGGCTTTAATTTCCATGCGGTTATCCTCTTGTTTAGTGGGTTTACTGGTTTGATTGGCTTGTGAAAAGATTGCAATGCTGGTTGCGCTGTCTGCCCCTAGGGCGACTACTGACACCTCACGCAATTTTCCCTTGCGTAAAATTACAGCAGGATAGGACACCACAACCCCATT
Organism: uncultured Piscirickettsiaceae bacterium; assembly: GCA_964561185.1. GTDB lineage: Bacteria > Pseudomonadota > Gammaproteobacteria > Thiomicrospirales > Thiomicrospiraceae. The sequence continues at coordinate 501 of CAZLOM010000195.1, read as the reverse complement.
CACCGTATCAGACTCATCCTCGTTCAGTTCTCGGATGCTGTAATCAAAGATGCCCACCGACAACTGCCATTTAATCCCTGCTTGTGCTTTTTGGCACACGCTTAATGCGTTTGGGTCTATGGTGTTGAGCAGTGTTCCCATGGTGTGGATTTGGTTTCCAACCTTAGAAGCGGTCGCTGTTCCGATCACTTGAGTGGTATCGTGTTCGATCAGTAGCGGTAAGTTTTCTTCGATGGATAGCGTGGCAATGTCAATAATGACATTGTGCATCCATCCGTGGCGTTCAATCACCGCACCTGTATAGGCAACCCCTGCAAACGAGCGGTTGTCGCTGTTGCAGTCGCCACTGGTTGGGGACATAGCCCCTGATAGGTATAATGGATTTTTCATAATCCGATTATTTCAAATAGAATCTATTCAGAATATAGGAAGTAGTTCAGGGAAAAGAAGCAGAGAGAATGGAATTTTTGGCAATAAAAAACCCACCGTGTGGTGGGTTGT
>CAZLOM010000194.1:0-2806 GCA_964561185.1 uncultured Piscirickettsiaceae bacterium | reverse complement strand
GTAAGCAGACGCTTCTATCCTTGGGGATAGCGACCTTGCTCATGATGCCTCAGGCTTGGGCAGAGGAAGATCATCTTGAGTCTTATAACCGTGGCGTTGAGTCAGTCAATGCTGGGGTAGATCGTGCGGTATTAAAGCCCGTTACGAAAGGCTATATGGCGGTGATTCCTGATCCTGTGCGCATTGCAGGACGTAATGTGGTGAATAACTTGCAAGAACCTGTGACCATTGTCAATGATGTTTTACAAGGTAAGGTAACACAGGGGGTGCAGGATACCGCACGTTTTATTTTCAACTCTACCTTTGGGATTTTGGGGCTTATTGATATTGCCACGCCCATGGGGCTACAACGTCACGAAGAAGACTTTGGACAAACCTTTGCCGTGTGGGGATGGAAAGACAGTCAATACATCAACCTACCCTTGCTAGGACCAGCGACTTTACGGGATGCCATTGCCAAACCCTTAGCTTGGGCAATGACCAGTTTTGGCACAGGGTTCACCGCGGTGCGTGTGCTTGCCACGCGTGAGTCGCTGATGCCCCTTGATCCGATGGTGGACTCAGCCCCCGATCGTTATGCCTTTGTGCGAGACAGTTACTTACAGCAAAGAGGTTTTATGATCCGTGATGGTAAACAAGCAAGCGTGCAAGAAAACCCCTTGAAAGGCTTTGATTTTTCGGATTAGAGCCCGCTGTTTGGCAAGCGGGGCTTTTGTAGGTTAGTTTGTTTTCTCGTTCCTTCGGTTGCGTGAGGCCTGCCTCTGCGGTTTTGATCTAGGTTTGTGCGCTGAAAACTGTTAAAATGACGACAATTCATCCTAAAAAAGAGTAGCCTTGTGAGCCAACAATCGACCTCAGCAGTACATAAACTCCTGATTGCCATGCCCGACCAAACCACGGGATTCTTTGATAAAAGTGTCATTTTGATGTTAGAGCATAACCACAAAGGAGCGATGGGGTTAGCCTTAACGCAGGAATCTCATGCAAGCATTAAAGACATTATCAAAAATTTTGACTATGAAATGCACGATGAAGAGCCATTTGAACGCCCTGCAATGATTGGCGGACCCGTGCAACCCGAGCGCGGTTTTATTCTACACCGCAAACCTTCTCGCTGGGAAAGTAGTGTCAGGTTGGCTGAGGATTTGTCGTTAACTGTTTCGTTAGACTTTTTACAATCGGCGGCACAAGGGCTGGTCTTTGATGAGTTTCAAATTTTTCTCGGCTATTCTGGTTGGGGCGCGGGTCAGTTAGAAGAAGAAATCAAACAGAATGCGTGGTTGTTTGCCGAGGTGGACACTCAGTTGATTTTTGAAACGCCCATCGATGAGCGTTGGCAAGCGGCTTTTGACAGCATGGGCATTGATCCCGCTCGCTTATGTCGCACCCTAGGACATGCCTGATGGCAAAGGGTGTGTTTATTGCGCTCGATTGGGGCGAGAAGAAAATCGGTTTGGCAGTTGGACAATCCTTAACAGGTACAGCACGAGGGCTCGCAGTCATCCGTGCCAAACAAGGCGTTCCCGACTGGCAAGAACTCAAACGCTGGTTAGCAAAATATCAACCTGAAGCTCTGGTGCTAGGCTTACCCTTATTGCTGGATGGCAAAGAACAACCCTTAACCGACAGGGTGCGAGACTTTGCGAACCTACTGACTACTCACATTGATCTTCCCCTTTATTGGGTTGAGGAGCAATTATCTTCAGCAGAAGCGGAGGAAAGGTGCGATAATCCCGCGATGCTTGATGCAGAAGCGGCGGCGGTTATTTTAGAAACGTGGTTATCACTAAACGACCAACAAAAATGGTCCAGTCGTCACCCTATAGCGGTTTGTTGAGGTTTCATTATGAGCGGATACCCTAAATTATCATCCCCCAATTTACAGTTGACAGCACAAGGTCAACTCAAGCATTTGTTGACGCTGGAAGGGCTCAAGCAGTGCCACATCCACGAGATTCTCGATCGTGCCAAAGCGTTTATCAACACAGAAACGCGCCAGATTCAGAAACAACCTTTGCTCAAAGGCAAAACCATTGTTAACCTCTTTTTTGAGGCATCCACACGCACCCGTACCACCTTTGAAATTGCTGAAAAAAGCCTTGGTGCGGATGTCATCAATCTGAATGTCGCAACCTCAGCAACCAAAAAAGGGGAGTCCTTACTCGACACCCTCTACAACCTAGAGGCGATGCAAGCGGATATGTTTGTGGTACGTCATGCAGAATCAGGGGCGGCACACTTCTTCGCGCGTCATGTCGCGCCCCATGTTCATGTCTTGAACGCTGGCGATGGTCGTCATGCCCATCCAACACAGGCATTACTGGATGCTTTCACCATTCGTCATTTCAAAGGTGACGATTTCTCTAAACTACGTGTTGCCATTGTAGGGGATATTGTGCATTCTCGTGTTGCACGCTCGCAAATTCAGGTGTTGAATCTGTTAGAAACAGAAGAAGTTCGTCTTATTGCCCCTAAAACGCTCTTACCATCGGATGTCAGCGCAATGGGCGCACACTGCTTTACCAATATTGAAGCAGGCTTAAAAGACGTGGATGTGGTCATTGCCTTACGAATGCAAAATGAGCGCATGGGCAGTGCGTTATTACCCTCAGAGCAAGAGTATTTTGAAACCTACGGCATCACCGAAGAACGCTTGAAACTGGCCATGCCTGATGCCATTGTCATGCACCCAGGCCCGATCAATCGCGGGGTTGAAATCGCTTCTAGCGTTGCGGATGGTAAGCAATCGGTGATTTTAGATCAAGTCACCTTTGGTATTGCGGTACGCATGGCGGTGATGGCGATT
>CAZLOM010000193.1:0-2865 GCA_964561185.1 uncultured Piscirickettsiaceae bacterium | reverse complement strand
AGTAGTTTTCTTCTCGTATTTCAGAAAAGGTTTGAATACCGATGGGGAGTTTTTTTTTGGTCATTTTCTTACTCACGTATAAAGATTTTTGGTATCACGAAGATACTACCGAACGCTTCACGATTTGCCCAAGCCCTTTGAATAAACGCTTTCCTTCATCTAACCAACTAACCTCTTGTTGTGTAAGATCATGGCGTTGACGATTGAGTTGTGTTTGTTTGGCAGTGGCATAGCATTTAGCAATTTCTTCGGTTAGTGTCTCTACACCAAATGCGCTATTGGGTTGTTGTACCGCCATTGGAATGATGGTAGAAAAACGGAGCAGTTGTTGGTTATAAGTCATTGCTTCGATAATTGTTTTCTCTTTTTCGGTTACTGGTGGTGATAACTGATAAGATGTTTGTTGTGCTTTAGGCAACAATTGATCAATGTGCGTTAAAACACCGATGATGGTTGGTTGTTTGCGTGAAATATTTTCTTTGGCTTGATAAAACTGTTCAATTTTTTCTTTAAGTTGCCTATCTAAGGTTCTTGCTGATTGATTGGCTTTCAGTACCCAAATAACCAAGTCAGCTTGTGTGATCTCGCTTAATGTTTCATCTAATACCTGATTGTCGTGAGAAAGTCCTTTCATGTCAATCAGTCGTAAAGATGCTTCTCCTTCAATACCGAGTTGATAAGCCGTAATGCGGTCAGTCGAGGGCAATAGATCCACCTCAGCAAGTGTGTCTTGCAATAAAGCATTGACCAGCGAAGATTTACCCGAGGATATTTGACCAACGATAACCACTCGTAACGGTTCTAGGTGATGTGCCAAACGAGTTTCGTCTTGTTGTGATACACGAGAGATTTGTGGTGTTTGAGTTGTAAAACGTCCCGAGTAAAGATCAATACAAACACTGGCAACCTCTTGTAATAGTGCTCTTTTGAGGTTAAATATGAGTTTGTCTCCTAACTCTTCAGTGATTGCGCCTTGTATCTTTCCTTTTGTTTCAGCAATAATGGCATTGACGGGGTTAAGCATCAGGCGAATGCTTCTAAATGCCCAACCTGCTGTTTTCAATGTTGTTTTTGCTGTATCGCCATAATCTCTGTGCAGTTCATGAATACGTTTGACATGATAAAAGGTGATATTAGATAACAGGGTGTGAGGCAGATGTTCAGACAATACCAAACGGTAACGTCTGCTCACTTCCTCTAACAACACCAACACTTCTGTAATGGTAAACTCAAAGGCTTGTTTTTCAAAGTGTTGTGCTGTTTCTGTAAAAATATCCATGGCATGGTCTTGCAACGCTTCCCATTGTTCGTCTTTTTCTAATTGTTTTACGATGCTGGTATTTAATGATCGCCATATTTTTTCTTCTTTGTCAGACCAACTTGGATTAGCTGATACCCAGCCTTGATCTGAGGTTTCTTCAGATAGTTCATTTAATAATGATGCCGTTAACTGACGTTTAATCAGCCAGTAACGCCAGTAGGTAATGCCAGCCCCAACCAGACCAATGGTTAACCATAACCACATCATATCCAGTTGCCATAGTTGATATGCCCCGAAACCAATCAACAGTAGTAAGGGTAAAAGAAAACCTAGAACAATGCTCAGTAAAAAATAGCGTGCATTTTTATCATCAAGGTTCATAAAGGGAAATAAGTTATTAACATTCATTACATATTATCCTTTTGCACGGCTGAAGGTGTTTTCATATAGTTGAGTCATTTCTTGTTGTGATACTTCTTCTCCTCGACTGCTGTGATAAAAATAGTATGCCGCGGCTCTCCCTAATGCGTAAGTTGTTGCAAAACTGATCGTTGCAGATGCTACTGCGCCAACTGTTTGTCCATAAACAGGGATTAATTTGGTTAATTGTCGTACACCAAGACTTACCCCGTAACGAATACCAAAAGAAGTACCTAGTGTGCCAGCAAATTCAAGCATTCTTTTTTGTGTCCATTCAATGCCATATTGGTTTGCGAGTGCATGTAGCATTTTAGCTTGAATACCTGGAACAGAGACTAAACCAACCACAGGAAATAAATCCGAAGCACTTGCTGTTCCTGCATAATAAAGCACTTGCTTTTTAAGCATCGCAAAACTTTTTTCTTCTTGTGTGTTGTAGTGTTCATCAGCAAGTAATAAGGCAACTTCAGGCAATAAGGTTGCCAACTGACGTGTTAGCGATGAGCAACCATAACAAGATTCCGAGTCATCTCCTTTTTCTTCAAAATCAACATGAATATATGGGATTGGCGTTCCCCATACTGCCTCAAACTGCTGTTGATGATGGGCAATACATCTGTCTCTCTCTTGCTGAGAACTTTGTAATACTGCTGTGTGTACGAGCAATACTTTGATGTTCGGTTGTTGTTTTTTAATGGCAATCAACCCTTTTAAGACATCGCCTTGTTCTGGTTCATCACTCTTAGCCACTAATACTAACAGATGACTTCGTTGTCCGATGGTTGTTAAGTCGTCTCGAGGGTCATAATCAGCCTCACCTAAGCCTCTTGTATCTAAAAAGCGTAGCAGAGGCTTATCTTGTGGAAATAAATAGGCAAATGAGCTTTTGGTACAGGGTGAGAATCCGTTACCAACCTCAACATCATTGCTCTCGGTAATCATCTTAACCAATGAGGACTTGCCTGCGCCTGTTTTACCAAATAACCAAATGGTGGGAAGCTGCTCTGCTTGTAATTCGAAATTAGCAGTCAGTTCTTCGTTTTTTGGTGGGTTAAACCAGTCTTTAATGGTATCTAGGGAAATGTTCATTGTCATCTTTCTTTAAAATTAGTACGCTAATTGACTTTACTCAAAAATCTCACTCACACAGGTTGCCGTGAAGAGTTTTTTACTGTATTGCATTA
>CAZLOM010000192.1:0-2885 GCA_964561185.1 uncultured Piscirickettsiaceae bacterium | reverse complement strand
ATCCCACCACCAATGTCTGGAGAGGCTTCATTGATTCCGCGATAGAGGTAGGATTGTATCTTCCACTGTGGGGTCAGTTGTTTTGAGGCAAAAAGCATCCATTCTGTGGGGTCTTGCATATAGGGGGTGGGTGATTGTCGATAATCAATGGCAAGACCTAGCGTGAGTTTGCTGTGGGTTTGATAGGCAATGCCAGCAGACATCAACAGAATATCACGATAGGCAACGTCCGTAGGTTGTCCCATCCAGCGATAGCCAAGGCTCGAAAAATAGGAAAAACGGCCCTTTCTTTGATAGGCATCCAGTTGTAGGGTGTAATCCCTCTCTCCCGTACCCAGTCCTGCTTGATGATCGGCTGTTGGTATTTTGAGTTTGCCTGTTAAATCAATGCCCCAACTTGCTTTAGGTGAACTGAGAATGGTTTTGGTCGCGCTGAGGCTGGTGTCCCCCCAACCTTCGATATGACGTTTACCACCAGAAGCACCGCTTACCACCAGCGTGCCATCGGATACGAATCGGGCGTTAGAAGGTCCTGTGATGTGTAAATAAGGCATATCCAGCTTCAACAACCAATCCTTCTGTTCATAACGCACCTGCACATACTCGGCTTGAATGCGTGTGTCCTGTGCCAATCCGTAGCCACCTGTGCTGACATCCATGCCCGTTGACACCAACCATTGCCCCGCATAGACCTGCCCCAACAAGCTTAAAAAGATTAAGAGCCCAACGACGCTAGCTTGTTCGTACCGCAGACGACGCTCCATCATCTTTCTCCTCTGAAGGGTTTTTCGGGCAGGTGAGGCTTTTCAGGCAGTATTGGTCTGTCAGGGAGGGGCGTTCTGGGCAAATCACGCCAGACTTCAAACCTTTCTTGTCGCATGACATCAATATGATCTCGTTCAATGCGGGGCAGATCAGGTCTCATGTCGTTCATTCTGTCCAGTGTCGGTGCGTCTGGACGCTCAGGATGATGTGCAGACACCTCGGGCGGACGCGGTTCAAAGCCTTCGTGTTTTTCGTGATGATCTGGGTGGTCAAGACGATCTGGGCGTTGAATTTGCCATTCTGGCTTGCCATCTTTCATCTGTAAAGGACGCTGTATCCATACACGCTCAACAGGCGCGGAGAAACGCATACGCGGATTGTCTTGCCAAGCAGTTGCGATTAGCTCACCTTTATCTAGCCTAGCTTCAACACGAATTTCACTGCCTTGGCTGGGTCGTGGTTGATCTTCTGACAAACGAATGCTCTGCCCAGAAACCACCATCTGCACCTCATCAACCCTTTCCACCTGACCAATCAAACTCAGGCGTTCATCACGGCTGGTTTCGATGCGGGTGGCTTGGATTTGTCCATCAGGCAGACGATAACCGCTGACGGCAATCTTGTCGCCTTGCTCTAGCGTAACACTGGTATTCTCTGCCAAGTGGATCTGTTGCCCTAATATGGAAAAGCTGTGCTTGTCTTCGGCAACAGATTCGACCATACCACTCACTTCATGGAGCAGATGAATTTCGGTTGCCACGTAAGCGTTTTCAGTCGAAACATTATCAAGCGGTTTTGCCCTGACAGAGACCATTTGCCCTAATCCAAATATCTGGTCAGAAGCAGGTTGACCATTCACCATAATAGGCGTAGTCTGGTCATAAAAGACTTCTTGACCACCAATACACAGGCTACCAAAGCCTGCGATCATGCCAACAATCCCTGTACCACCAATCCCTTCTTCATCTTCTCGACGCGCGATCTGATCAGGTAAAGCCTGTTCCGTTTGTCCTGTACCACCAATCCCTGAGTCGCGATCGTCGGCATCTCCGCCTTTGCCATGATGAAGCGCAATGATAGGTTCGTCTAACCAATGCTTATCACGACAGACATTTTCTTGTGCTGATGCCACCTGTGGCAGTGAGCCAATGGCATACAGCATCGCAAGGAAAATGAGCCGAGCATCATTTGTCATCTCGATCACCTTCGCGATAAAAATACACACCCAAGGTCATGCGATGCTCACCTTCCTCTGTTTGTGCTTGCTTCAGTTCTCGCGCTTTGGCGTTCAAGGCTCTGAGCATATCCATTCCCATACTTTCTGCCATCTCTGACAATACATCTAGTGATTCTTGCGTCAAACCGCCTGCATAAACACTACGCTCAATACGAGGCTTGCCTTCATTCAACACATTATGCACGGCTGTGTCGATATGATCTCGCAAGTTACGACCAAAATAATAGAGTTTTTCGGTTTCGCCCTCAGCCACAAATGCGCCTGAACACAAACAGACATAATCGCGTTCGTCCACCGTCACCAAGCCTAGCCTGATCCACTCGTCTAACACTGCTCTGGCTCGAATGTCTTTCGACTCTTCTAACACCAAGCGATCAAAAGAAGGTGCATCGTCTGCTTGTGCCAAACGGGGCAATGCCATGGGGCGTGCCTGCGCGTCCAGATAGGCAGGGTCAGCGTTCCAACGCGCCATCAGTCTTGCCCCAAGGGAAATGTGGGTTGGCACGGTTAAGGGCGCTTTTGATTCTTCGATTAAGCGTTTCACATCTTTACGATGCACGCCTGTCATCACACTCAAACGACTGTCGGTTAAGCGCAGTCCCTGAGACGGAATGTCATGCCGAGCCACGTCAATAAAAATCCCTTTTAGCAGATTTGCCAAATAAGGATAGGAAACCTGTTTGGAAATCAAAAAACGCACCAAGGGGCGTAACAAACGCCGCAAAGCAGACACCAATTCAGGGCTGGCTTTACTCTCTAAAGGCTGTTGCGCTTCTGCAATGGGAGGTGTTGGATTGTGTTCTTTCATATTCGGGCTATTTTACAACAAATTTGCATATTTTATGGAAAAAGGATTGACATGGGAAATTTTCCCACATAAAAT
>CAZLOM010000191.1:0-2893 GCA_964561185.1 uncultured Piscirickettsiaceae bacterium | reverse complement strand
TCTCGCCTCAACTTGGAAACAATTGTACAAAAATCTTTTTCGATTGTAAATACCTTTTTAAGGTTTTTTGTATTATTTTATTTTTTTATTCTTTTGTAGTCAAAAAAGCAAGTGATAAAAAATGTTAAAAAAGATGCCCTTGCGCTTCTAAAAACGCCCCATAAATTTAATTTAATTACAATAAAATCAATTATTTGTTTTTGTTTTGTTCGTATGCAATGATTGCTCAACCTTACCAAACTTGACTAGGAAGATAGATTTTTTGACCGTAATACATATAGGCATAATGTTCTCCAGGTTTGACCTTATAGCCTTTTCTTGCCCAAACTCGTGCTGTGTGACCACCCTCACCGCGTTTGCATACACCACGGTTAGATGATGGTAAGCACGTAACTTTCTCTACTTGATTACGAAGATAGACAAGATTGCCATAGTATTTATATGCTGGGCTTTCTCCATATTTAACCTGATAACCTTTTCTTGCCCAAACTTCTCGTGTATGACCATCACTTTCTGATGTTTGATGCTTAGGCACAGATGATGATCTATGTTTAGTGGTATCATCGACCCATTCGTACACCCAGCCTGAGCTAGGTTGATGTTTTGTTATTACAGGTTCATTTGTTGTTGTGGTTGTTCTGCTTAATGCCACGCTTTTTTCTGTCGTGTTTGGCGTTTTGTTAGAGATCTGGTTACTTGAGCAAATCGAGCTTACAAAATTTTTGATGGCACTAATCACAACAGCGGCGACCACTAAAATTACTAACACTTCCATGATATTAACTCCAATAAATATAACCGTAAGTTCAATGAGTTAAGACAAACAACCCTTGTATGAATCTAAGCCATATGCAGTGATGTTCACGCCATTATCAGAGACTAAGACTGCACCACCTCGCTTCGCCAAACGCATCAACTCCTCTTTCATCTTGTTCAACTGAGCAATAGCCTTCTCTGCTGATTTGGCACTCAAAACGATTTTGCCGTCATTCGCGGTTTCACCAAACTGAGCCACCATTTCTAACATGCCAGTGGTTAAACCACGTTGCGTTTTGCGAGCTTGATAATGAAGTGTGTCTTTTACTGTTTTAGCCATGATGTTGATCTCCTAAAGTGTTTAATGTGTTTCGGTTCTCGCCTCAACTTGGAAATAATTGTACAAAAATCTTTTTCGATTGTAAATACCTTTTTAAGGTTTTTTATTGATATTTTCTTTTTTGCACTATTTTTCCAAAAAGCCCGCCCATAAAAAATCAAGCCGCCCTCATTTTTCTCTTGACTATTACCGAAGAATGCTAGACAATCGCCGTCTCGAAAAACACAACATATTGTGTTTCTATTTTTACAAATACACTAAATAAAGGTTATCGTCAAGATGAAATGGTTGAACGCGTTATCGAGAAAATTTTTGGACAGCGACTACTTAGACGCGGGTGCAACCCCTGAACAACGCATTCGCGAGATTGCCAACACAGCAGAAGGCTATCTTGGGATTGCTGGTTACGCCGACAAATTCTATGACTACATGGCTCGTGGCTACTACTCATTAGCCTCCCCAATTTGGGCAAACTATGGCAAACAACGAGGTGAACCTGTCTCCTGCTTTGGTTCTACGCTATCCGATAGCATCGGGGACATTTTGTTTACCCAAGCCGAGGTAGGGACTATGTCTAAGCTAGGCGGTGGGACATCAGGCTATTTTGGTAATCTGCGTCATCGTGGTGCACCAATAACCAATAACGGAAAATCCTCTGGCGCAGTTCATTTTATGCAACTCTTTCAAACCATGGTTGATGTCGTATCACAAGGCTCTGTGCGTCGTGGACGCTTTGCCCCTTACTTACCCATCAGTCACCCAGATGCTGACGAATTTTTAGACATAGGCACCGAAGGCAATCCGATTCAAGACTTGACGCATGGTATTACGGTAGATGATGCTTGGATGCAGTCGATGATTGACGGTGATACAGACAAACGCACCTTATGGGCAAAAGTGATTCGTCGTCGTGGTGAATTGGGCTATCCTTATATTTTCTTTACCGATAATGCCAATAAAGGCACGGTGGACGTTTACAAAGAAAAGAAGATGCCGATCCTTGCCTCAAATCTATGCACCGAAATCATGCTACCTGCCGATGAACAACACTCATTTGTGTGTGTGCTGTCTTCCATGAATCTATTGCATTATGACCAATGGAAAGAAACTGATGCAGTCGAAACCCTGATCTACTTTTTAGATACCGTCGTAACCGACTTTTTGACCAAATTAGAGGCTTATAGAGACAGTAACCAACTGGATAAACAGAAAATTTTCTTATTTATGGAAAAGGCTTATGACTTTGCCAAGCAACATCGTGCGCTAGGCTTAGGGGTCTTGGGTTGGCATTCTTATTTACAATCTCAGATGATTGCGTTTGAAAGCAAACAAGCGGCACAGTTAAACCATGCTATTTTCCAACAGATTCAAGCCAAATCATACCAAGCATCAGCAGAACTGGCTGTCATGTTTGGTGAGCCAGAAATGCTGACAGGGAAAGGTCGGCGTAACACCACCCTCAATGCCATTGCACCAACGACCTCATCGGCATTTATTTTGGGGCAGGTGTCACAATCCATTGAACCCATTTGGAGCAATTGTTATGTTAAAGACATTGCCAAACTTAAAACAACAATCAAAAATATTTATTTAGAACAAGTCCTTGAACAAAAAGGACAAAATAACGATGCAATATGGAAAGACATTCGTAACCATGATGGTTCTGTTCAACACCTAGGTTTCTTGAGCGATCACGAAAAAGAGGTTTTCAAAACTTTTTCTGAACTTGATCCACAGACTATTATTGATCAAGCCGCTGTACGCCAAGCGTTTATTGACCAAGGGCAATCGCTCAAT
>CAZLOM010000190.1:0-2908 GCA_964561185.1 uncultured Piscirickettsiaceae bacterium | reverse complement strand
AGAGAGCTGGCAAGTGCGGCATCGGTAGCCAATAAATGGGCTGATGAGATTCACAAAACAAAGCGAATGGCTAAATCATGATCATTTTAGACTTTCCACCGTCGGAGCTTAACCCTAATGCACGCCTGCACTGGTCGAAGAAGTCACGAATCGCCAAGCGGTACAGGGAATTGTGCCACATCAAAACGCTTGCCTGTATCAATGCAACTGATCGTAATCAATTGCAAGCGCATAAAGGTAGATTTGAGTTTATCGTTACTTTTCACAAAAAAAGCAAACGAAAACATGACGATGACAACATTTTTGGCGCGTTCAAGTCTGGTCGTGACGGCATAGCTGATGCCCTTAGAATCGACGATGGACGATTCAAAGCTATCTACTCAGTCAGCGATGAGATCGTTAATGGTGGCATGGTTGTCATTGAGATTAAGCCTATTGTTGAGGGTGGGAATTTATGAGATTAAATAGGGATGATTTATTATCTATTTTGATCGCGTTAAACTCTAAATTTTTTGATTCACATAAGAACTTTATCGTATCAATTGAAGAACTTATTGGAAGCGAATACAAACCTATTCTTGAAAAAATAGGATTAAAAAATGCTATCAGTATTGATGTTGTGGCAAGTCATCTCGAAAGTCTTTTTTCAGGTGTAAGTGTAAGGTCAACTAAAGACCCTTTTGATGACATAAGAGGGTGTAGCTATATCCCGCCATTTGAACACTACTGGGATAATTATATCAAGAATGCGCTAGAAGCAAATGAAGCAAACTTTCAAAATTAACGCAACTCACTTCAGGCAGTTGATGGTGTCCGTTTATGAGACAGCCAAGTCAATGATGATGAATGATTCTGATGGATTGGTTTTAACGCTGGAATACGCCAAAAGGACAGTCGAACAGAATCGCAAGATGTGGGCAATGCTCAACGACATATCTACTCAGGTTTTGTGGCATGGAATCAGACTGACTAATGAGGAATGGAAAGACCTTTTGACGGCTGGACTGAAAGGAGCTAACAAAGTCGTTCCAAATGTTGAGGGGACAGGCTTCGTGATTCTCGGTCAGAGAACAAGTAAGATGAACAAAAAAGAATTTGTTGATCTTATTGAGTTTATTTATTTTTTCGGTACTCAAAGAGGGGTTGTATTCAGTGATGATGCTGTTATGTTGTATGACGAATTGATTAAGTCTGGGGCGATAAAGGCATGATGAAAGTTAAGACGTTCAGAAGCCAAAATTGGCTTAATGCTGTGAGATCAATCGGGCATTGCGTGTTGTGTGGTAGCACCGAGGGTATTCAAGTCGCACATAGGAATAAGGGTAAAGGCATGGGCATAAAGACAAGTGATGCTACTTGTGCTTGTCTTTGTCATCGTTGTCATCATGACATTGATAACGGCAATACCATGACGAAAGAAGAGCGTCATTTGCTTTTCGATGAAGCACTGGCGAGAACGATAGACCAGTTAGCGCACTCAGGGAAATTAACCGTATCTAATTGAAAAGGATTGTTTTAATGTCGAGAAAGGAAGTAAAGCAGGATTTAGTTAAGGTTGTCGGTTCTAGGCTAAGGGAAGCACGAGAGCTTAATAACATGAGCCTTTCAGTAGCGGCTAAACGATTGGGTTATCAGAGCGGTTCAAAGTTAAGCAAGATAGAGTTGGCAAGCGATACGACTAGCGTACCCTTTGATAGGGTCGTTGATGCGGCAAAGCTATACATGGTGTCACTGGACTGGTTAAGCGGGTTAACCGACGACTGGGACGAGACTGTGGCGACTGCTAGTGAGCGCATGGCGGCTTGTTGGCTTTTGGAATCTCTCGAAAAGTCTAGGGCTAGAGATTTGGCGGTCATAAAGGAGGCTATGACTCAATTCAGGCTTTTGAATGAGGCTATGCTTATTCTAAACGGTTCGGCTGATAAAGCAATTCAGGCGTTTCAATCTTTTTCAGAAAAAAACGAAGGCTTTGAGGATATGCCAGCATCAAACAGGTTGCTTTCTGGGATAAACGGGTTGAAGAATGCGTGCATGATTGCAAATGGAAACATGAATAGAATCAAAAGTAAGACGGAATTGTCGTTGTCGCCTGAGTTACAAATGGGGTTATTTAATGAGTAAAATGTCTAATAAAATGTCTAATAAAATGTCTAAGGGACAGTGGGAAGAAGTTCGCTTAAAATGGGAGAACGACCCAAGAGAGGGGTATGCGTGGCTTGTCACCGAGATGTCATTGGCGGTGACAAGAAACACAATTGGTGTCAAAGCCAAGAGAGACGGATGGGCTAAGAAAGTAAGCGCAAAAGAGATTGCGAATCAAGCAGATAGAAAGGCTGACGGGAAATATAAGGTAGATTCTGTCACCAATTCTGTCACCGTTGTCACCGCTCAAGATCAAAATTTTGTCACCGAGATGACAAACAAAGAAGCTGAGGAAAAGGCAGTTGACTTGCGAACAGCTATCATCGAAAAGCATCGGAATGCCGTTACTGATCATGAGGAAAAATTCCCATTATCAGCTATGGTTGATTCAGAGGTTGGCAAGGCGGCAAAAATATCAATCGACGTGATCAAAAGTCGAATGGAAATAGAGCGCAAAGCGTGGAATCTTGATGCCGCAGTGGAAGACACTAATGCAGGCATGGCAACAGAGGCAGAAATGAATGCGATTTATGACAAGGGAATTGAGGAATCAAGACGAATGCAGAAAGATGTAGAGAAGCGAAAGAGACTAGAAGATGCTTCTTGATAAAGACCCACGTTATAAGGCTTTTTGTAAGCGTTATTCGTTTAATATCGTGCGCTTTGCCCTTGAGGTTGTCGGTATGACACCCACCGAGCAACAGATAGAGTTGATGGAATCGGTCGAGAATTACGGAAGTAGAACAAGTGTTAGATCAGGTCATGG
>CAZLOM010000189.1:0-2914 GCA_964561185.1 uncultured Piscirickettsiaceae bacterium | reverse complement strand
GTTGAGCCAAGAAACCCCCACCTCAACCGTAGGTTAGGTGGCGGGAGTTTTCATTATCTTGGTATTGTGATTATGTTCTATTCGAATGAGCATGAGCCTATTCATGTTCATGGGAAGTACCAAGGCTCAGAAAGTAAAGCAGAACTGATTGTTTTGGATGGAAAAGTGACAGATGTCGTTATTAAAGATGTTGCAGGAAGACCTCCACTAGAAGCAAGTAAGCAAAAAGAGTTTAAAATATTTGTCACTGCATTTTCAGATCAGATTGTTCAAAAGTGGATTGATTATTTTGTCTATCATAAACCTGTTAACTGCATCAGAATAGAGGGAAGAATTAAATGACACCTTATATTTATGTCGCATCAGCAGAACACAGCGGTGATTATAAAATTAAAGTGAGCTTTAATACAGGCGAAGAGAAAATAGTCGATTTCGCTTCATTCATTACTCACGCACAACACCCAGACATTAAAAAATATCAAAATATCGAGGCATTTAAAGGATTTAGTATCACTGATGGTGATTTAGAGTGGAACGATTACGAGTTATGTTTTCCTATCATTGATTTATATCAACAACAGATTGTTTAATGGGTTTGACCTTACAAAATCGGAATAGAAAAAGAATGAAAATTATCACCGAACAAAACATCCTCGGCATCGAAAAAGACCACCGTTGGGCGGAGCAGTTTACCGTTTTTCGTTATAAAGATGGAGCCACTTCGACAATTCCAAAAGGCTTCTTTCGTAACTGGTTAGACCAAGACAAGACATTAGTGGTGCCAACTTTGGCACATTCTACATTGGTCGAGGCTCTGGTGCAGGCGTTGGCAGTATTGTCAAATACGATGGCAATAGCCAAAGTCTGCGCATGGGTCGTTATGTTGCAGGTGGACTGCGCTTAAAATTCCTACTGGGCGGACAGCACGAAATGGGCACGATTTCGACCTGCATGTGGGGAACTTTTGGCAACGGACTACGTAACCCCCCCCCGCCTCAGTATGCTGATACCGTCCTCAAAAATGACATCTGGATTGGTGATGAAGCCATGTTTCTAGGCGGAAGCACCATTGAAAACGGCTGTGTCATTGGCGCAAGAACCCTCGTACCCCCGAACTTCAAATCAGAAGCCTACGGCATCTACGTTGGCGCACCTGCTAGACTGGTTCGCTTTCGTTTTAGTGAAAAAGTACGAGAAGCCTTGATCAACCTTGCGTGGTGGGAAATGCCCATCGACTGGATCAAACAAAACAACGATGCCTTTTTGGTGAATCTTGCCAAGATCGAAGAAGCACAGGCTTTAGAAGTGTTGGCAGGGTTGGCGGAGGCTAAAGCGCAATTTCTAGCAGAAGCTAACGAGTGGAAACAAAGAGAGTAACCAACCATCCTAAACCTCTGTTGTATAATATCCACTAAATAAGAAGAGAATAGTGTGGAGATGCCCAAATGACCGATCAAGAACTTAAAGACCTAGTTGCTAGTTTAGCTGTTTCGCAAGCGAAAACGGATGAGCAGATGAAAATCTTGCAACAATCACAAGCTAAAACCGATGAACAGATCAAGCGAGTCAGTAAAGATCTCGGCAATATCGGTAATAGCCAAGGTATGGTAGCGGAAGAGTTTTTCTACAACTCGCTTGCCCATACGCAAACGCTTGGCGGTGTTCACTATGATTTTATTGATAAAAATCTAACGCGCAGAGCAGGAGATGTTGAGGATGAGTTTGATATCGTCATGATTAACGGCAAAGATGTGGCGATTATCGAAGTCAAATACAAAGCACGAGAAGCAGATTTAACCCGACTGATCACCAAAAAGTACGAAAACTTCAAAAAACTCTTCCCGATGTACAAAGACTATACGCATCATCTCGTCCTTGCCACTTTTGGTCTTTACGATGACCTCAAAGAAAAAGCTCTAGCCCAAGGAGTAACGCTATTACAACGCAAAGGCGATGTGATCGAGAGTTTTGAACCTAACTTAATGCGTTAATGAGATAATCCATGAACACCTACCCCCTAAGCGAACTCAAAGACTATCAAGCCTTTAAGCACAACACCCAACTCCGCGACAGCATCTTCGCCGAACGTGGCTTAGACGGCTTGGCTGATTTCTTGGTCAAACAACACATCATCCAAACCTACCTAGATGACCCCAACATCATCGACAAACCCCTACTGGTACGCTTGGCAAAACACCACCCCAAAGACACCATCACCAAAGCCATTGCCCAAGCATGGCTAGACGATGCCGACACCTTTAGCATCCCCAAACTCACCTTCGTTGAACGCTGGGGCAAAGCCAGAATTGTTGCCCTAAGCTCCTTTGTGATTGTTGTCCCCATCATGACATGGCTCATTTTTCACTATCGCAAAGAACACCCCGACATTGTCGGTGTATTCCTCGGCTTAGAACCACTCCTTGCCCTACCTGGCGCATTAGCCAGTTGGCTGGTGTATGAAATTGTGATGAAGGTGTGGAGGTGAGGGGGTTTGGGCATATGCGCCAACTTAAGCGGTAACTCATTGAAAATCATACTGCACTAAGACCATTTTTACGACACCAATTGATCAAATCTTGTACTTGTTCTGGCGGTTTTTGTAACTCCCTTTTACGTTTTCTTTCTGTCATACTTTTGATCATCGCTGGAGTAAATTTTTCACCAATAGGGAATGCCTGACTAATTCCTGCCTTAATCTTCTCATGTACATCTGTCATCAATCGCCACATAGTAATCTCACGATTTTCATCAAACTGGTACTTTGCTCCGCTAAAACGAGACTGAGTGATTTTCTCAATGATAACAGCATACAGCAGTTTAGCATGAAGATATAAATCAGTCATTTTTGAGCCCTTAAATGATCTCAACTTGTCAATATTAATAATACTTTTCAATCGCTTAATCATCAATTCTA
>CAZLOM010000188.1:0-2922 GCA_964561185.1 uncultured Piscirickettsiaceae bacterium | reverse complement strand
TAGGGTGTTACGTGAAGTACCGCAGTTTGGGTTGTGGTAAATGGTGATGCTCATAGTTTCTCCTGATGATTTATTGAATTATCGATTCATAGATACATGATAATGTGGGTCTTCTGAAACATTAATTTCAACGAGGTCTTTTGCCTTGGTGAGCAGTTGTTGGCACTCAGGACTAAGGTGTTTGAGCACCAATTTCTTGCCTTGTGCTTGATAGCGTTCGGTTAATTTGTCAATCGCCTCGACACCTGTGTGGTCATAAACTCGCGAATATTGAAAATCTATCTTGACACACTCAGGGTCGTTGGTAATATCGAATTGTTCCACAAAGTTGTGTGCTGAGGCAAAGAATAACGGACCGTGTACGTGATAAATCACCTTACCGTCTGGCTGTACTCGACGCTCTAGCATGATTTTTTGTGCATGTTGCCACGCAAAGACCAACGCCGCCACGATCACTCCTGCAATCACGCCAACGGCTAAATCGAACATTACCGTTAGCACCGTCACCAACACCACAATAACCGCATCTGATTTTGGCATCCCCCGTAAAATCGTCATCGATGACCATTCAAAAGTGGCAATCACCACCACAAACATTAAGCCAACCAAGGTGGCAATGGGGATTTGCTCGATCAAACTCGACAAAACCAAGATGAACAACAACACCATTACCGCCGCTGTGATTCCCGATAATCGACCCGTGCCACCCGAACGGGTGTTAATCATCGACTGACCAATCAAGGCACAACCACCCATGGTGCTGAACATCCCTGCGAGCACATTGGCAGAGCCTAACGCCAAGCATTCACGATTACCCTCACCACGGGTTTGGGTCATGTCATCAATGAGTGTCATGGTTAACAAAGACTCGACCGTGCCAATAATGGCAAGAATAAGCGCGTAAGGCGCGACAATCCAGAGCGTTTCGAGCGTCATCGGTACGATTGGAAGATGAAATCCTGACAATAACCCTGACAAACTGCCTTCAATGCTGGCAATATCGCCCACGGTGCGAATATCCATACCCAAGACTGAAACCACCAGTGATACCAACACAATGGCGGCTAATGCCGAAGGAATTGCTTTGGTCAGCTTAGGCAAGAGATAAATAATCGTCATGGTTACTGCGATCACAAACAGCACCTGCCACAAATCTACGCCTTGTAACCATGCACCATTACCATCTTTGAATACCGAAAATTGCGCCATCAGAATAATCAACGCCAAGCCGTTGACAAAACCCAGCATCACAGGCGCAGGCACCATACGGATAAATCGCCCCCATTTTTGCCAACCGATGATGAGCTGAATGATACCCATGCCAATGACCGCGGCAAACAAATATTCCACGCCATGTTGCACGACCAGAGCCGTCATAACGACGGCCAAGGAACCTGCCGCCGCAGACACCATACCAGGACGACCACCAAATGCTGACGTAATAAACACCACAATCACCACAGCAAACAATCCTGCCATTGGGTGAACACCAGCAACAATAGCAAAGGCTAAGGCTTCTGGCACTAATGCCATCGCTACGGTAATCCCTGTAAGGATATTGGTTTTATGACTTGACCAAGGTTGGTTCATTCTGTTTTTTCCCTTTATTATCTAAAAATCCAGATTAAGACCTGATCTTCAACGCCAAGAGTCCTGCTAACACGATCATGACCGATGAGACAGCCAAACAAGCCTCTAGTCCTGCGACTTGATACACATAGCCTGATAAGACAGTACCTGCCAAACGACCGCCTGCATTTGCCATATAATAGAAACCAACTTGCTTGGAAGTACCGTCAGCATCGGCATATGCAACAATGAGGTAAGAGTGTACCGCTGAATTAACCGCAAATAACACACCGAAGAGCATCAATCCAACAATGATCACCATCTGAGCATCCCAAAAAAGGCTCAATGCCATTGTAATAGGAATAAATGCTAACAATAACGCCCAGAATACAGCGGTTTTTGCCGTTGGGTTACGGGTTCTGCCAATCCAGTGCGGCGTGGTGGCTTGTACCATGCCATAGCCAATAATCCATACTGCCATAAAGCTACCAATTTGGATATGCGACCAGCCTAAGACACTGACTGCAAACACAGGGAGCGCGACCACAAACCAGACATCTCGCGCCCCAAACAAAAAAAATCGTGCCGCAGACAGCCAATTGACCGCCGACGAGTGAGAAAACATCTGGGCGAATTTAGGCTTGCTACTGGCTTTGCCCAAAGTCGCATCGAGGGTGAAGAGCGAAATCAGCAGAGCGGTACTCAACAAGGCGATCATTATCCACATTGCCATAGAAAAACCAACCCACTCCAATAAGAACGCACCTAAGAAAAAGCCAACCCCTTTTAGTGCGTTTTTTGAGCCCGTCAGCAAGGCGACCCATCGGTAGAGTTTACCGTCACCATCACTTGCTAAGGCTTTGATAGAACTTTTAGCACTCATTTTATTCAGGTCTTTGGCAATCCCCGATAATGCCTGAGCCACCATCACATAAGCGACCCCTAACCATGCTTCTGGCACTGTCAGCATTGTCAAGGCAATAATTTGAATGGTAAGACCTAAATTCATGGTGACATTTAAGCCAGCCCTCGCGCCCAGCCAACCGCCCAATAAATTCGTCACAACACCAAAAAACTCATAGAACAGAAACAACATGGCTAATGCCAGTGGACTGTAACCTAACTGATAAAAATAAAGTAGCACCAACATACGTAATGCACCATCAGTAAGGGTGAATGCCCAATAATTGCCCGTAACAATGGCGTATTGTTGTTTCAAGTTCATTCTAGTCTCCCAGATGTCTTAGCCTGCTAAGGCTTGATTGGCACGTCCGACTTTCATCGTCAGTTCCATCATGCGTTGCATATAACCAATTTCATTGTCATACCATGCCAACACCTTGACGTGTGTGC
>CAZLOM010000187.1:0-2928 GCA_964561185.1 uncultured Piscirickettsiaceae bacterium | reverse complement strand
ATACTTCTTTGGTGGTGATGTCTTTTTTCATGGTGTTGGTTGATGCTTGGGTGTGTTAGCATATTGTCCCACATTGTAACACAAACCTCAAAACAAGCGGGAGAGCCATGACAGTCTTATAGACTATTCCGCAGGATAGTCGGGTGCGTATTCTCGATTACGAATTTTCTTGTTGATATAATCAATCCCCGACAGATAAGCAAAGTCTTCTAGCGTTCTGGCATTGCCCAAACCATATCGTCCCAAGTTTTTACGATGATACAGCAGATCAGCCAAGCGTTGGTCTGAGGCTGTTTTCAAACTCATCCACTGAAAATCTCGCTCTTTTTCCCAATCAGGGTGCCAGTGATGGTTCTTGTGTTCGGTGTTGGGCGACTTATACAAATGATAAAGGGGTATGTGCGGTGGATGGAAAATATCCCAACCGTGCGTATAGGCGCGAATGGAGAGGTTTTGTTCTTCGCCATGAAAATACAAATGAGGGTCGTAAGGGATTTCATCCACAAAATACCCAAGGGTAAAAATAAACCCGCCAGCAACGTGACTGCCTAACACAGGCTCACGCACAAAAACGTGTTCCGCACGGAAGCGTAAGGTCGGTATGTCCGTGCCAAGCGGTGTGTCAGGGTGAGGGCGTAACACCAAAGTCGTTTTGTCGCTAACCGAAATTTTGACCACAGGCTTGTCGTCTTCAAATTCAAACCCATAAGGATAGGTGGTGAGAATCGGCTTGGGATGTTTTGTGCGGAGTTTATTCAGTTGGTTTATCAGCAGTTCGTCCCAGTCTTGCTCAAAAAACATATGCGAGTCGATTTGCAATAAATAAGGTTCATGATGATAGAGAGAGAAAGCAATGGCTCTTGCCCAACACACCCCGCGACTTTCTACGGGATGCAAGACGACATAGCGCAATTCTGCGTGTTCGTTCAGTGTCGTTATGGCTTTTTTCAGTGCTTGCCGACGACTCTCTGGATGCTGATCAACTACCCCAAATACAAGGTTTTCAGGTTTTTTGGCTTTCTTGAGCGCGTCGGTGATGGTGTGCTCCAGATAAGGGTCACAAAAAGCGGCAATTGAAACAAAAATCTTTGGCATGGTTAGGCTTCCGTATCATGAAATGTCATCAAAGCGTGCTAAAATGACGCGATGTCGTTAATGTGAGCATTATAGAAGATTTAGATTTCAGATGGCAGATCATTTTGTGCTGAAATCGTGTTTTCTGTTGGCTTCGTGATGTTTTACGTATTGTCTTAATATCGTCTTAGTATGACCGTTTAGGAGGTTGGCTATGCCTGTTGGTTTATCGGATCAATTACCTGTGTTACACCCGATTGCAGGGGTGCGTCTTGCGAGTGTGCGTGCTGGGATTAAGAAACGTCCTGGTCAAGATTTAGTATTGATCGAACTCTGCGAAGGGGCGAACACTTCAGCGGTGTTCACCAAAAATGCCTTTTGTGCCGCGCCTGTAACCCTTGCCAAACAGCATTTGACAGGCAGTCAACCACGGGTGTTAATGATCAATAGTGGTAATGCCAATGCAGGAACAGGGACAGCGGGTATGCAAGCGGCAAGTGAAAGTTGCTTGATTGCGAGTAAGGTGTTGGGTTGTCGTGCTGAGGAAGTCTTACCTTTCTCGACAGGTGTTATCGGTGAACTCTTACCAACAGCACCCTTTGAAACGGGTGTGCCATTAGCCGTGACAGAATTGTCTGCCGATGGTTGGTCATCAGCGGCGCGTGGCATTATGACGACTGACATCGTCCCTAAAGCGGTGAGCAAGGTGTTAGACATTGAGGGTCATGCGGTAAGGATTACGGGCATTGCCAAAGGTTCAGGCATGATTCATCCCAACATGGCGACCATGCTCGGCTTTGTGGCTACCGATGCCACTGTTGAGTTAGCTTTGTTGCAGAAGATGTTAAGTGAGGCAGTCGATGATTCTTTCAATAGCATCACCGTGGATGGCGATACTTCTACCAATGATGCTTGTACGCTAACGGCAACGGGTAAGAGTACACTGCCTTGTATTACCGATGAACAGAGTCCTGCTTATCAACAATTGGCGCAAGCAGTCACTGAAGTATTGACTGAATTAGCCACCATGATTGTGCGTGACGGTGAGGGTGCGACCAAGTTTATCACCATCGAAGTGGAAGAGGCACAAGATAAAGCAGAAGCCAAGCAGGTTGGTTTTACCATTGCCCATTCACCTTTGGTGAAGACAGCTTTCTTTGCCTCAGACCCTAATTGGGGACGGATTCTTGCGGCTGTGGGTCGTGCAGGATTAGCAGATCTTGACTTGCTGGGCATTCGTCTTTATTTAGGTGATGTGTGTATCGTTGAGAATGGTGGTCGTAGCCCGAACTATACCGAAGCGCAGGGCGCGGCAGTGATGAAAGAAGCCGAAATTACCATTCGGGTGAAGTTGTCTCGCGGTCAAGCAAAAGCGACGATATGGACTTGTGATTTCTCATATGACTACGTCAAAATCAACGCTGAATATCGTTCGTGATCACTCAGTTGACTAAGGATGTGATGAATGTCATGGTTGCCGTCATCCAAGGTGATGACGGTCGCTTTTTTGTCTGTCAGCGTCAAGCGCATCAGCCCTTTGCTGGCTACTGGGAATTTCCGGGTGGCAAGCAAGAGGCAGGTGAAGATGAATATATGGCAATGTGTCGTGAACTGGTCGAAGAGTTAGGCATTCAAGCGGTTGACTTGTCTCCCGTGATGTCTATTCCTTACCAATTGCCCAATGACAAAATGCTACGACTCCATATTTGGCATCTGACTTCATGGATTGGCGATATTCATGGCGCGGAAGGGCAAGTCTGTCAATGGGTAGATGTCGAAACCTTAGCGACACTCACCTTACCACCAGCCAATGCGGTGTTGGTTGAGACGTTATTAGCCAGAGAGGTTGGGCGT
>CAZLOM010000186.1:1553-2950 GCA_964561185.1 uncultured Piscirickettsiaceae bacterium | reverse complement strand
TTCTTGCCTTTTTTTGACTTCTTCTGATGCCACCCGACAAGGGTCAGGTGTTATAATGAAACGAATAGAAAACAAAATCAAGGGACACCTCTAAAAACCCGTCATTCCCGCGAAAGCGGGAATCTGTCTTATTGAGATTATGGATCCCCGCCTACGCGAGGATGACGAAATGGTACCTTATTAGGGATTCCCACGGTTATTCAAACTCAATCAAAAGGATAAATGATGAATCTATTGGTTATTGGTAATGGCGGTCGTGAACACGCCCTTGCATGGAAATTGGCACAATCAGCAAAAGTATCACAAGTCTTTGTTGCACCTGGAAATCCAGCTACAGCAGTCGAACCGAAATGTCAAAATGTTGCTATCGGTGCAGTTGATGTGCCTGCATTGGTTGCCTTTGCGAAAGCAAATGCCATTCAATTAACCGTTGTTGGACCAGAAGCCCCGCTTGCCGCTGGTGTGGTTGATGCCTTCCGTGCCGAAGGACTGGCTATTTTTGGCCCTACCAAAATCTCAGCACAATTAGAAAGTTCAAAAGCCTTTGCCAAAGACTTTATGGCACGTCATCACATTCCTACCGCCTTCTATAAGGTGTTCACAGGCGAAGAGAAAGCGCAAGCCTTAGCCTACGTGCATGAAAAAGGCGCACCGATCGTGCTAAAAGCAGACGGACTTGCCGCTGGAAAGGGCGTGATTGTTGCCATGAGCCTCAGTGAAGCAGAAGCCGCGGTCGAAGACATCTTAGGTGGAAAATTTGGCAGTGCTGGTGCAAGATTGGTGATTGAAGAGTTTCTCGTCGGCGAAGAAGCCAGTTTTATTGTGATGTGTGATGGCGTTAATGCACTACCGATGGCAAGCAGTCAAGATCATAAAGCAAGAGACAATGGCGATAAAGGTCCTAATACAGGCGGTATGGGGGCTTATTCACCTGCCCCTGTCGTGACGGCTGAAGTGCATGATCGCATTATGGAACAAATCATTAAGCCTGTGCTCAAAGGCATGGCAGAAGAAGGCAATCCTTACACGGGATTCTTGTACGCTGGTTGCATGATTGATGAACAGGGCAACCCAAAAACCCTTGAATTTAA
This sequence comes from uncultured Piscirickettsiaceae bacterium, assembly GCA_964561185.1. GTDB lineage: Bacteria > Pseudomonadota > Gammaproteobacteria > Thiomicrospirales > Thiomicrospiraceae. The sequence continues at coordinate 1,859 of CAZLOM010000186.1, read as the reverse complement.
CTGCCGCTTTGGTGATCCTGAAACGCAACCCATCATGATGCGTTTACAATCTGATCTTGTGGAGTTAGTTGAGTCAGCTCTCGCGCAACAATTAGATAACACCCAAACCCAATGGGACAGTCGTGTTGCACTAGGGGTTGTGATGGCGGCTGAAAATTATCCAGATGAACCCAAAAAAGGCGATGTGATCACAGGGATTGAGCAAGCCAATGCAACGGGTGCAAAAGTCTTCCAAGCAGGCACAGCACAGAATGCAGCAGGTGAGCTAGTCACCAGTGGCGGGCGAGTGCTATGCGTTACAGCATT
>CAZLOM010000186.1:0-1453 GCA_964561185.1 uncultured Piscirickettsiaceae bacterium | reverse complement strand
CAAAACAAAGCACGCAAAAACCAACTCACTCAACTGATTGAGGAAGGTATCCTTAGCGATAAAAAAGGGGCAATCACTCTATTGCCTCGTGCGGATAAAAAATCCCCTAACCTACTCTGTGTTGGCATTGGCGATAAAGCCCTAACCCTTCGTAGTTACCGTGAAGTGCTGGAAGCGGTGGCAGATGCCTGCCAAAAGACCAAGCAGGCTAAGGTGATCTGCACCCTGCCAAGCTTAGAGGTACAAGCGGTTAGCAGTGAACAAAAACTGGTACAAGCGGCTTTGATTTTCCAAAATAACCTTTATCACTATGACCATGAAAGTCGTGGCAAATCAGCAAAGAAAGATCGTGAACCCACACTGAGCGAAGTTTCCTTGCCAAGCCTTGACTTAGACAATGCACAAACTTATATCGCGCAAGGTCAGGCAACCGCATTAGGTATGGCGTTGACGCGCACCCTAGGCAATCTGCCACCAAACCTCATGAACCCAGAAGCCTTAGCAGATTCAGCAAAAGCTTTGGCTAAAAAGCATAAGTTGAAGAGCACCATTCTCAAAACCGCTGATATGGAAAAACTAGGCATGGGTAGCCTGTTAGCGGTTGCACAAGGGTCATCGGCTTCTCCTCGCCTTATTGCCTTAGAATACAAGGGTGCAAAAGGCGCACCCATCGCCTTGGTGGGTAAAGGGGTTACTTTTGACTCGGGCGGTATCAGCTTAAAACCGGGGGCTGGTATGGATGAAATGAAATATGACATGTGCGGTGCGGCAACGGTATTAGGGGTAATGCAGGCAGTTGCTGAGTTGAAACTACCGATTCACCTTGTCGGCGTGATTCCAGCGGTTGAAAATATGCCATCGGGCAATGCCGCTCGTCCGGGAGACGTAGTTACCAGCATGAGCGGTCAAACCATCGAAATTCTCAACACCGATGCCGAAGGTCGTTTGATTCTATGTGATGCCTTAACATGGACACAACGCGAATACAAACCAGCTAAAATCATTGATATGGCAACCCTAACGGGGGCTTGTATCGTTGCATTGGGCAGTACAACCAGTGGCTTAATGGGGAATAATGATGCGCTACAAGCAGAACTACAAGCCGCTGGTAATACCACCTATGATCGCGTGTGGTCTTTACCGCTATTTGATGAGTATGACGAACAGTTAAAATCTAACTTTGCTGACATGGGTAACATTGGTGGACGTGAAGCTGGTACGATTACAGCGGCTTGTTTCCTCAAGCGTTTTATTGAAAATGATACCCCTTGGGCGCATTTAGACATTGCAGGAACGGCATGGACATCAGGGGCGAAAAAAGGCGCGAGTGGTCGTCCAGTACCCTTGATTGTGCAGTATTTGGTGGATCAAGCAGAACAGAATAACCTGTCAGATAGCGATGAAACCTCAGCAGAAAGCGGGGAGTAAGCACAACACAAGCCTTTCACAACAA
>CAZLOM010000185.1:0-2953 GCA_964561185.1 uncultured Piscirickettsiaceae bacterium | reverse complement strand
TTGATGAACTTACCGCCCGCCAATGCCAACAAAACAGACCACCAAGATTGTTCAACCATGGCTAAAAACAACAAAGCTGGGCTTTGAGGAAAGGGTGTTGCCCCAATAAAGGCTAATGCCCACACCCCATAGTCTGTCAGCCAAGTAATCATCACTTGCCAAGCCTCACTCTCAAACCACTCGGGGTGAGCAGTCATCACTTGAAGCCAGCCAATTTGATGGAAAATCAGAATGAGCATGACCCCACCCATGGCACTGCCAATACTGGTAAAAAACCCAATTAACCACCATTGACTTGGTGACAACAACACCGCCAGAATCAACACAGGAACAAAAGGAATAAAGGCAAGCGCACAGCCAAAAGCTACCACACCCGTAATTACTGGGTAATAGCGACTGACCACATACTTTTCCAGAAGGGTTTTAAGGCGTTGCTGGATAGGTAATTTCATTAAGCGCATCGAGTCATCTCTCAACAATGAGCGATCAACACATTCGCCAATCAACTCGGCACATCTAAATTACGCAAAGCGGTACGATAGGCATTTACTGGATTGAGCAAAGCATCCGCCAGAATCATGGCACAGCCTAACCAATGGAAAAAACTTGGCTCCCGCCCTTCCACGAAAATCAGATAAGACATCAAACCCGAGGCTAACACCACAGCAATGATTGCCCACAATTGGTCTAGGAAGAAGCCAACAACCCCAACATCTCCCGACTTGAACATTTCAATAAAGAAAGCACCCACCGCAACCGCAATAAAGCCATAACCGATATTACCCACCATTGACAGGTGCAAATACTCCACCCCTAACAAATAGGCAATAACCAACAACATCCACGGAAATTTTGCCAACAAAGACAGACCACCAGAAGAAGCTTGTACCATATACTTTCCTTTACTAACTAATAATTAAAACAATGACTTATTTGCAGACCTGCCCAAACCAACCCCCTTTCCTGCACGCTTCCCAAGTAATTTCTCAGCGATGACAGAATATTTGCCCAGTTTCATTTTTTCACTTAAAGAGCAGACCAAACGACACTCAGCAATCCCATCACCAGCGATCAAGATCACCCCAGCACCTTTGCTCAATACTTTGACCTCTGATAATGGATAAACCAAACCACGTCCATCAGCAGACAACAAAGCGAGATAAGGTTCAGCATCACAATTCGGGACAGGCAACACGATCGGTTGAGCCTTGTCATCAAGGGTTAAAAAGTCCTTCCCTGCTTTGCGATTGCTGTATAAATCAGCACCCGAACACACAAACCCTTTACCCGAAGTGCTCGCAATTAAGAAACGATCTTCTTGATGACCACAGGTAAATGCCACGGCTTTTTGTCCAAGCGTTAGGTCAACCAAGGCAGTTAACGGCATTCCGTCACCCTTTCCACCCGGAATTTGTGCTACCGATACACTGTATGCGCGTCCTTGTGTGTCTAGCACAAACAACCAAGCCGTGGTGCGCGTTTCAAAAGAGATCAACAAACCATCTCCAGCCTTAAAGGGTAAACTGGTTGGATCTTCGATTTTCCCTTGGCGCGTTCGTACAAACCCTTGTTTGCTGACAATCACCGTGACTGCCTCATCAGCAACGGCATTCACCACCCCACGAGTAACAAGGCTTGCTGATTCTACCAACGTGCGTCGGGTATCTGAGTAGGTTTCAGCATCTTTTTGAATTTCTTTAACAATCGTATTTCTGAGGATTTTATCGCTATTGAGAATACGCGCTAAAGATGCCATGGTTGCATTGAGTTTTTTTAACTCTTGCTCTAGTTTAAGATGTTCTAATCTTGCCAATTGGCGTAAGCGGATTTCCAAAATATCCTCAGCTTGACGTTCTGATAACCCAAAACGCGCCATGAGTTCTGATTTAGGTTCATCACTATTGCGAATCACCTCAATGACCTCATCAATATGAAGTAAGACCAATAATCGTCCTTCAATGATATGCGCTCGCTCACTGGCTTTACGATGTTCAAAATCGCAACGTCTGCGGAAGGCAATCACTCGAAACTCTGCCCATTCCTGCAAAATGGACAATAATCCTTTTTGGCGTGGATTACCGTCTATCCCTATCAGCGTCATATTGACAGATACGTTCACTTCCAAGCTGGTATGCGCTAAGAGAAAGGTCATGAGTTCGTCATCGGTAACGCTACGCGTTTTGGGTTCTAATACCAAACGCACAGGATGTTGACCATCAGATTCATCACGCATAATATCGAGTAGTCCCGATAATACCGTTTTCAATCCTGCCTGTTCTTGACTAATGGCTTTTTTGCCTGCCTTAGGTTGTGGATTGAGTAGCGTTTCAATTTCCGACATGATTTTTGCTGTCGAGGTATTCGGAGGTAACTCATGAATCACCACGCGCCATTGACCTTTTGCCAAGGCTTCAACCTGCCATCTAGCGCGTACCCGTAATGAACCACGCCCCTGACGATACACACTTTCTAATACATCAGGGTTAATGATTTGACCACCACCTGCAAAATCAGGGGCAGGTAACACCGTCATAATCTCGCTCAGGCTGGTATTGGGATTGGCGATCATTAACGCACAGGCTTGCGCTACCTCACCCAGATGATGTGATGGAAACTCACACGCCATACCAACGGCAATCCCCGATGCCCCATTCAATAATACAAAGGGTAAGCGAGCGGGTAATAAGAGAGGCTCGGCTAAACTGCCATCGTAATTGGTTGTCCACTCTACGGTATCACTGTCTAAATGGTCTAAAATAAGATTGCTAATAGGGGTCAATCGCGCTTCGGTATAACGCATTGCCGCCGCACCGTCACCATCACGAGAACCAAAGTTTCCTTGACCATCAATTAAGGGATAACGCAATGAAAAATCTTGCGCCATACGAACCATCGCATCGTAAGCGGCCGTATCACCATGAGGGTGATATTTACCCAACACTTCCCCTACCAC
>CAZLOM010000184.1:0-2955 GCA_964561185.1 uncultured Piscirickettsiaceae bacterium | reverse complement strand
CAGAGGCTAAACTTTCTAGCTATATCAGACGAATGACCACCGCCCAAACCCCCGAGGAAGTTTTTGCGGAGGATGATGTACCTCCTCAGGCAGGCTAAGACGCAGGTTCTTTTTCTTGAGGGAGATTGCTTTGCAATGAAGCCTTTCTTCCCGCAATCTTTCACCGCATTGTTGTATAGTGTCCAACAGTCATTTTCAGTAAAGTGAATCATTAGGATCGGGAGCGTTATGAACCTAGAACAAGCCATCACGACGGCAAGTCGTTATTCTCAATTTGTGCGTCAACAGTGTGAACGCTATCCTGACTTATTGTCTGAGCAGGATTTGCAGTCGCTTGCTGATGGGCAAATGCGCCAGCAAGCCGAGGCTCAACTACTGGCTTGTGTGGATGAGGTGAGTTTTCATCAAGCCATTCGTCGTTTTCGTCGTCATCAGATGGTGCGGATTGCGGTGCGTGATTTGGCGCGTTTGGCTCAGGTAGATGATACGCTTCGAGATGCCTCTGAGCTAGGAGAGGTGTTGGTCAGTCTTGCTTATCGCTGGGTGTTTGATCACCTCATCAAAAAATGGGGCAAGCCCATTGGCGAGCAAACGGGAAGCCTGCAGGAATTGATCATTCTGGGCATGGGCAAACTCGGTGGGCAAGAACTGAACTACTCATCGGATATTGATCTGATCTTTGTCTTTCCTGAAAAAGGAAAAACTGAGGGCGGTGAGCGAAGCATCACCAACGAAGAGTTTTTTACCAAGGTTGGACAATCGCTCAATCAAGCCTTGAATAATACCACCGCCGATGGTTTTGTGTTCCGTGTCGATATGCGTTTGCGACCTTTTGGTAACTCAGGTGCATTGGTGCATAGTTTTGATGCTTTTGAGCATTATTATCAGGTGCATGGTCGTCCGTGGGAGCGTTATGCCATGGTTAAGGCGCGTGCCATGACAGGAAAAGCCGAAGACATTGCTGAATTAGAATCCATGTTACGTCCCTTTATCTATCGTCGTTATGTTGACTTTAGTATGCTAGAGGCGTTACGTGACCTCAAACGAATGATTGCCCTAGAAGTGAACAAAAAAGGCGCGGATCGTGATGTTAAATTGGGGGCAGGCGGTATTCGTGAAGTCGAGTTTATCGTGCAAGCCTTCCAATTGGTGCATGGTGGACAAGATGCTCCCTTACGCGGTCGGCAACTCATGCCCATATTGCAGAAGTTGGCAGAGCGTCATTATTTAGATCAATCGGTTGCGGATAGCCTATTGGTTGCTTATCGCTTTTTGCGTGATGTTGAAAACCGCTTGCAGATGTGGGCTGATCAACAAACCCACCTGCTTCCGCAAGAAGCCGAGCGGATGACGCTATTGGCGGAATCTTTAGGATTTGCCGACACAGACAGCTTCATGACCGAATTGAACCGTCATCGTCAACAGGTCGTTACCCATTTTGATGCGGTGTTAGGCACGACACAAGATACGCGTGATCAGGCGTGGTTAGCCTTTTGGCAAGCCCCTGAGTCAGCCGCTTGCCCAATGGTCTCTGCCGATGAGTCAGCATGGCGCAACGCCTTGGTGGATCTGCAAAAGCATCGTCAAGTGATCGGATTAAGTGCTGAGGCGCGTGGTCGTTTAGAGGGTGTGATGCCTTTGTTGTTGGCAGAAATCGCCCAACAGTCTGCTGAAATCGTTGGTTTAACGCGCGTGTTGTCGGTGATTCTTGCCATCTTAAAACGCAGTGCTTATCTGGTGTTGTTAAAGGAAAGTAGCAGTGCGCGTGAGCATTTGGTTAAGTTGTGTCTTGCCAGTCCGTGGTTGACAGATTATCTGGTCAAAACGCCTTCTCTCTTAGATCAATTGTTAGATGAGCGTCAACTCTATTCACCTTTGTCAAAAGCGGAGTTGATCGCCAGCTTGCAGGCACAGCTCATTGACTTGCAAGACGAAGAACAGTTTATGAATGTCATTCGACGCTTCAAACATACGCAGGTTTTCCGTACCGCCGCTTCTGATTTAACGGGGCATTTGCCCTTGATGCAAGTCAGTGATTATCTCACGTGGATTGCGGAAACCATTGTGCAGGCAGTCGTGGACTATGCGTGGCAGTTAATGGTGGGTCGTCATGGCTATCCTAAAGGCTATGTGCAAGGGGAATCATTGCCTTTCATGGTCGTTGGGTTTGGCAAGTTGGGCGGTATTGAATTAGGCTATGGTTCTGATTTGGACATGGTCTATTTATCCGATGAACAATTCAACCCGAATGAATTGACTGACGGAGCACGTCCTTTAGAGCATCAACTGTTCTTTACCCGTTTGGCACAAAAGGTATCCAGTTTGCTGTCAACGCAAACCCTCTTGGGGATGGCTTATGAAGTCGATATGCAGTTACGTCCACATGGTGCGTCAGGCTCTCTTGTGGCAACTCTAGCCAGTTTCTTCCGTTATGAACGTGAGCAGGCGTGGACATGGGAACATCAAGCCTTAATTCGTACCCGTGCGGTGGCAGGGGGGAGTCTTTTGTGTCAGCGATTTGAACAAGAAAGAGCCAGCTTCTTGCGTCAGCCTCGTTCAGCCGAAACCCTCAAGGCTGAAGTGCTGAGTATGCGTGATAAAATGCGCCAACACCTAGACAAGTCAACGCCTTTAATCTTCGACTTGAAGCAAGGACGCGGTGGCGTGATTGATATTGAGTTTTTGGTACAGTATTGGGTGCTATTATCTTCTGCTCAGTGTGGCGATGTGGTGTGTTACAGCGATAATTTTCGTCAGCTTAAGGGGTTAGCCGATGCGGGCGTGATTTCAGCAGAGACAGTTCAGACGCTAACCCATTGCTATCAGCAGTATCGTACCTTAGCGCATCAGCAAGCCATGGCAAACCAAGAAAGCAAATTGCCCCCAGAACAGATCAGCGATTGTCAGCAAGCCATTGTGGCTATATGGGATTCGGTGTTTGGTTAAGATCATCAG
>CAZLOM010000183.1:0-2961 GCA_964561185.1 uncultured Piscirickettsiaceae bacterium | reverse complement strand
GCAGAGGCTGTTTCTTCCTGTATTTCAAGCACGACTTCATCAGCACCATCACTGACCACTTCACTTGCAACTTCCGCGTCAACTGCGGTTGTTTCATGACTGGTTTCGTATTGTGCAATCATGGCAGCATCAGCTTGAGCCTCTGCTTCTTCTTCAGACAGCTCTGGCGTAGCCTTATCTTCTGCCGTTGCGTTAGGCGATGCTTCTGTTTCCTGTGCAACTTCAGGGCTTGCTGTTACTTCATCAGACTCACTGGTAGCCTCTAATAAAGAAAGAACGCGCTCCGTAGGTTCAGGTTGCGCTTCTTCTTTTGTTTCACTTGCCGCTAGCATTTTCAACATTTCAGCATCTGCCAACTCTTCAGCCGTCATGGTTTTAGCTGGCGTTGCTTCAGGGGTTGCTTCTTCTTTTGTTTCAGTTGCCGCCATCATTTTCAACATTTCAGCATCCGCCAATTCTTCAGCGGTCATGGTCTTAGCAGGCGATGACTCAGGAGCTGACTCAGCTTTAGCTTGGCTTGCTTCCATCATCTTAATCATCTCAGCATCTGCTAATGCGTCTAAATCTTTTGTCATTTCCTCGGTCATATCATGCACCTCTTGAGTTGTAATTGATGTTTCTTAATCGGGTTGCGCCATAACGCGTAAATAGCCATAATCCAAATAACACTAACACCATGCCCAACAGCAAACTTTCTGTGATGGGTTCATTGTTAATGGTCATTGCCCAAATGAGCGCGATGGGTGGCGCAAGTAGCGTAATAAAACTACTGGTGGTAGCCGAGAACGCACTTAATGTTTTGTAGTAAAGCAAAAAACCTGCCAACGATCCAACGATACCCAAATAGGCAATAGAGATGATGCTAACGCTTGATAGGTGTTCAGGCGTTTTACCACCTGTTAACCACCATAACAATAGGGTTAGCGGAAGCGCAAATAGCAATCCACCCAGCACGGTATCCCAAATACTTAATTGGGTTGGAATACGTTTGACAAGGCTTGCGCTCAACGCATGTAAGGCAGTCGCCAACAGCATCATGCTGGCACCAAAAGAGATGAGATCTGATGCCTGCTGATTAGGCTTTAACATCACCACCACCAATCCAATGAGTGCAATAGACATACCTAACCAATGCACCAAGGTGAGGGATAATGATCGAAATACTAAGGCTTCTAAAATACCAGCGAACAAGGGCGTTAAGCCAAAAATCAATGCCATCCAACTCGAGGGGAGGGATTGAGCGGCTAAGTAGGCACAAGACATAGACAAGCCGATACCAATGACCCCAACCGCAACATAATTTTTCAGCGCATCTTTATGCCATGGTAAGCGTTTTCCTGTCAGGAGATACCAACTTCCGAGTACGAGTAATGACAACAGAAAGCGTAAACTGAGACTCAAGAAAGGATCGACTTCTTGGCTACTGTAAATAATGGCTAAGGGCGTGGTGGACCAAATCAGCACCACGCCCCAAAAAGCGAACCAGTCAGAGGTACGATTCATGAGAATTCGAACCTGCCAAGTTGACGATTTTTCTGTACCTGATTGGCTGGAAAGCACATCCCATTCATCGCGACATAAACGCCTGCTTTTTGATGGTATGCTGATGCTGTCGCAAATCCCAGATTAAAGCAAGCGTCACTTTTGCCAAAGGCGACGGGGCGCATGGCTCCCGTCAAAACAATCGTTTGATGACGATTGGTATAACGCGCAAGATAGTGAGCGGTTTCTACCATCGTATCTGTGCCATGAATGATAACAATCTGATAACCATCATAATCATCGCAGTATTCTCTGATCAAGGAACGATCCGCGTCAGTCATTTCTAGGCTGTCTTTCTGCAAAATGACTTCAAGGTGATAATCAAACCCAATATTGGCGATCTGCAACTGTTCAGCCACTTGGCTCTTGGGGAAATGTAAGTTCCCCGTCAGCGGATCATAGTCCTTGTCGAAGGTTCCCCCTGTGGCAATAATCAGCATGATCTTAAAACACCTGCTTAAATGGTTTCACAACAACACTGGCATAAACGCCGTGCCGTAAATAGGGATCAGCATCTGCCCATGCTTGAGCATCTGCCAAACAGTCAAACTCAGCGACAATCAAACTGCCTGTGAAACCTGCTTCTGCGGGGTCTTCATTGTCAACCGCTGGGAAAGGACCAGCCATCAACAATCGACCTTCATCACGTAAGACCTGTAAGCGAGCCACGTGTTCAGGACGCACTGCCAAGCGTTGCGTTAAACTGTTCGCGACATCTGTGCCGATAATAACGTAACGCATGATCAATGCTCCTTGGTAAGGGTTGGTGTTGAATGACTGTTGGCTAAATGCGTATTTCCCAAGTTATCGGCAGTGGTGTCCAGAGGTTGAGCCTGTTTTTGCGTTTCGTTATCCGTTTCTTCAGGGTCAGGGTATTTAGCCGCAAGGCGGTAGAGGTAGAAAGACTGAGCAATAATAAACACCAACAGCAGTCCCATCAAACCAACCAACTTGAAGTTGACCCATGTATCGGTATCAAAGGTAAAGGCAACCCAGAGGTTTAAGATGCCGATGGCAACGAAAAAGCTTGCCCACACCCACGTCATCTGTATCCACACTTGACGCGGTAGATTGGGAAAACTCGATTGCATCATGCGCTCGAGCACAGGGGATTTGCCCACATACAAACTGCCCACAAATACGGTAGCAAACAACCAGTTCACAATGGTTGGTTTCCATTTGATAAAGCTTTCATCTTGTAAAATAAGAGTTGCACCACCGAGTAGGACGACCAGTGCCGTACTGGCAAGCAACATATTAGGAATGCGCTTCTCAATGACATAAATAATAATGGCTTGTGCCACAGAAGCAACAATCACCACCGCAGTAGCGACATAGAGATCAAATTGTTTGTAAGCGATAAAGAAAAGTAGAATGGGAATGAAGTCGAGAAAGGTTTTCATGGGTATAAGCCTGTTA
>CAZLOM010000182.1:0-2984 GCA_964561185.1 uncultured Piscirickettsiaceae bacterium | reverse complement strand
TTAGGCAACACACAAACCGTGATTTCTTCACGATCATGATAAAGATGCTTGGCGCGAATGATATAGTCATCGCCTAAAGAAGACTGTAATAACCCCAAACATTCTTGCACCATCTGGTAACGCTTTTTCATCGGTAATTTGAGGTTAAACAGACCTGCTTTTGCCCAATCGTTTTGCAACCAAGTTAACATACGTTGCGTTACCCGCTGAGGCTGTTCCACCATATCGCAACAAATCCAATGCACAGGGCGACGCGGTTGCCAACTAAACCCATCTGCACGGATATGCTCAACCTGTCCCGTTTTCATCACTTCTGGCGACATATTGGCATTATCAATGGCAATCACTTGTAATCCTTGTTGCGTCAACCACCAAGTCCAACCCCCTGGAGCCGCGCCTAAGTCCACCGCTGACATTCCCTGACGTAACCACTGCTCTCTCGCCTGCTTAGGCATCAGGGAGAGTGCCGCTTCTTCCAGCTTCAGAATCGCTCGACTGGGCGCATCTTTGGGAAGCTTTAAGTGCTGAACGCCCCCTGCATAACGACTGCTTTGTTGCCCATAAGCCAAGCCGACCAGAATATGCGTTCCCGAGATCAACAACAGATACAGGCGTGGCAAATTGGTTTTGCCTTCTTGAAACTGCCCCATCTGTTTGAGCTTCTGTCTGCCTGCATTGGTTAAGCCACGCGCCAAGCCTGATAACGTTTTACCCTCATTGGTGTCGGGTGTCTCAACAATAATATCACTCACGATCTGCCCTTGTAATAGGGTCAATATCGGTGTTAAGCGATCATTGGGATCAAGGTCATCACAAATACCAATCACAGGAACGACCTGACGTGCAAACACCCAGCGATGCGTGTGTAAGCTGGCTGGCAGACTGTCCACAGGTTCGAACAGTTGGAAAAAACTATAAGCACTATTGGCTTGAGTTTGTGCATAACCCGCCAACTCCGCTAAGGCACAAAGATCATTGGCTTCAGCGACGGTTTCTGACTCAAACCCAATACGTGACAATAGATAAATCCCTTGAATCTGTGGCATAACGTCTCCTTTGACTTTTAACCTTCGACTAAGCTAACTGCTGACCAATTAAATCACACCCCTGTTGGAAGCTATGCGCTGGCATCATTTTGCCACCCGCTTTTTGCAGTGTTTCTATACATACCACCCCAGCACCTGTTGCTACGAGATACCCTGACTCGTTCAAACCCAACACCTCACCAGCAGTGGTAGAGGTTTCTTGCGGAACAAGACTCACCGTTCCTACCTTGATCACCTGATCTTGCCAGACACAAAAACTGCCTGGCCAAGGCATAAAGGCATTGACCTTACGCACAATCTGCTCTGCTGATTGCGTCCAGTCAATCTTACCTTCTTCTTTTTTCAGCTTATGCGCATAGCTAATCCCTTCAGTGGGCTGTGCTTTGGCTCGTGCTAAATGATTAGGCAAATCGGACAATACGCTCATCAAAAGATTCGCGCCCAAATGTGCCAAACTGTCATGCACAATGGGTTGCGTGTCAGAAGGCAATAGGGGCAGTACCGCACGCGCCAGAATGTCGCCTGTATCTAAACCAGCATCCATTTTCATGATGTCAATGCCTGTTTGCTTGTCACCTGCTTCAATGGCTCGCGCAATGGGCGCGGCACCACGCCAACGGGGTAACAAGGAACCATGAATGTTTAAACACCCATAACGCGGTAGGTCTAATACGGCTTGCGGCAATAACAAACCATAAGCCACCACCACCATCACATCTGCCTGATACTGAGCAATCAATGCTTGACTGTCAGCGTCTTTGAGCGATAAGGGTTGATGCACAGGAATAGCCTCAGCTTCCGCCAAGACTTTAACGGGCGGTGGCGTGAGCTTATTACCACGACCTGCAGGTCGATCAGGTTGGGTAAATACCGCTACAACACGATGCTCAGAACCTAATAGAAGCTTGAGTGGATAGGTAGCGAATTCAGGCGTACCTGCAAAAATAATCGATAAGGACATGGAAACTCTCTATGATGATGCCGTTGGTGAGCGAGTCGTGTTATGCGCGTTTTTCAGCATTCGGCTTATATTTTTCCATCAAACGACGACGCTTAAAACTCGATAAATGATCAATAAACAACTTACCATTGAGGTGGTCAATTTCATGTTGAATACACACGGACAATAACCCGTCAGCCTCAAACTCAATCTGCTTGAAATCACGATTCAACGCACGCACGAGGATATTATTGGGACGAACGATCTCTGCATTGATATTAGGTATCGACAAGCAACCCTCTTTCCACGTAATGGTGTTTTTGGCATCAATAATTTCGGGATTGATTAAAATGAGTTGCTGTGACTTGTCTTCGGTCACATCCACCACCACAAACCTTTCTAGCATCCCAATCTGTGGTGCGGCTAACCCAACCCCTTCAGCAGAATACATGGTTTCAAACATCTGTTCAAACAAGGCATCCACTCGATCACTCATTTCGGTCATCGGCGCACACACCTGACGCAGGCGTTCGTCTGGATGTAAGACAATTTCTAACGACATATCAAGGTTCCTTTTTTCCTTATTATTACTTTATTATTACTTTTGTTACTTCTATCATGACTGATGATGGCTATGTCAGGCAAGTTTTGCACATCGACACAGGATTGGCAAGCGTTTTTGCCAAAAAGCATAACGCATTCACGGGATTTCTTGTTATGATAAGCGTTTGTGTCTTTGAACCTATCGGTTCAATGAAAAAACATACTCATTATTCCTAGCAGAACATCAGGAAACACTATGCGTCAAATCATTCAAACGGACAATGCGCCACAGGCTATCGGCACCTATTCACAAGCGGTTCGTGCGGGCAATACCCTTTATTTATCAGGTCAAATTGGGCTAGACCCTGCGACCATGCAGCTGGCAGAAGGCGTAGAAGCGCAAGCGCATCGCGTGTTTCAAAACCTCAGTGCGGTGATTTCAGCCGCTGGTGGTG
>CAZLOM010000181.1:0-2990 GCA_964561185.1 uncultured Piscirickettsiaceae bacterium | reverse complement strand
TTAAACCATCCCCTGCCTGTAATTCTACGACCTCTGTCATTAACACACTACTGGCACCTTCATCAACAAAAAGAGGTGAATCGACACGCGCTAAGGCTTGTTGTAGAGTTTCAACAGAATCGACCTTACCATCACGTAAAAACACCACACGGTCGGCTAATCTTTCTACCTCTGCTGGTGCGTGAGTAACGTAAATCATCGGCAAGCCTAACTCGTTTTTCAACGCGTCCAAAAAAGGCAAAATTTCACGCTTAGTAGCTGTATCTAACGCCGATAAAGGCTCATCCAGCAACAATAATTTAGGCGCAGACAATAAAGCACGCGCAATAGCAACACGCTGCTTTTCACCGCCCGACAAGGTCGGTACTGCCGCATCAAGTCGATGATCGATACGACAACGCTGTGCCACTTCAACTAAACTTTGTTTATCTTGCGCACGCGACAAAGCAAACTGTAAATTTTGCCTGACCGTCATATGCGGAAACAAAGCACCATCTTGAAAAATAACGCCCACATTGCGTTGTTGAGGCGGCATCAACTGCTTCTCGTCTTGCCAGACTTGATCGTTAAACTGAATCCGCCCTACGGCTTGCGTTTCTAATCCCGCCAAAATACGGAGCAGTGTGCTTTTGCCACACCCTGAACGACCAAATAATACCGTTACGCCCTGCAAAGGAATGTCAAGACGCGGAATATCTAGGATAAAATCGGTTCGCTTGAGCAGCGTTTGAACGCTTAACATAAAGAATAGTCACCCAATTTTGACGGCAAATCGGCGATTAAGCCCGTACACCGTCAGCAGGACGGCAAAAGCAAATAATAACATCATGGCTGATAATATATGCGCTTGGGCATACTCCAAACTCTCAACATGATCAAAAATGGCAATAGATACCATGCGCGTTTCTTGTGGAATGTTACCACCGACCATTAACACCACGCCAAATTCACCAACCGTATGTGCGAAAGCGAGGGTTGCCGCAATTAAGAATCCTCGACGTGAGAGCGGTAAGGTAATGTGCCAGAATAGGTCTAGGCTATTTGCACGCATGATACGACCTGCGTCGAGTAATTGTTGTGGTATCTGTTCAAAAGCGTGCAGTAACGGCTGTACAGCAAATGGTAAAGAGTAAAATACTGACCCTACCACTAATCCTGTAAAGGTAAAGGTTAATTGACCATCTGGATGACCGAAAAAACGCAACCCTTCTGCGAGATACCCATGAGGATTCATGCTAATCAGCAGGTAAAATCCAATGACGGTTGGTGGTAATACCAATGGCAAAGCGATGACTGCCTCAAGTAGAACTTTCCATCGCGAGGTCATTCTTGCCATTTTCCACGCAATTGGTACACCGATCACCAATAGCACCAGCGTGGTGGTTAAGGCAACCGATAGGGTTGTCCAGATAGGAGAAGGGTCAATTTCGACCCCGAAGAGTGTCCACATGGTCAAACCCAATTCTCTACCCGCAAGCCGTCAACACGCACAAACTCTTTCATATTATTCGTCACGACAATCAGCCCTTCAGAACGCGCATGAGCGGCAATATGAGCATCATTTGTGCCTATTGGTGTGCCTTTACGCTCTAATGTCGCGCAAATATCACCGTAATGAGCGGATGCTTGTTCGGTGTAGGGAAGCACATCCAATCGGCTACAAAAATCCTCAATGTAACTTAGATTCTTAGCCACTTGCTGGCTTTTTTCCGCGCCATGTAACAACTCAGACAAGGTAATGGATGAAATTGCCATGCGTCCAACCTGCTCATTAAACTTAACAAGCACTTCTATCGGACGCTTTTTAATGACGTAAATACAAATATTGGTATCTAGCAAATACTTAATCATCGAAAGACTCTCGCTCAGACACCCGTTGTTCAGGACGATCGCTCATAAAATCATCCGAAACAGTATGTTCTGACGACAAGAAAAAACTATCCCATGTATGCTCGACTGGCACAAGTACACGCTCATGCCCAATGCTACGAACCATCACTTTTTTAATGGAACTTGGATAACGCACCGCAAGCGGTAAACGCACTGCCTGTGTGTTGTTATTTTCAAACACGGTTGCTGTAATCATGATGACACTCCACTCTATATACTTCGACTATATACTATCAGAGATGGGTAAAAAATACCATTAAGGCACCGTATAGCCACTCGCTTCAATAATGCTACGTCCTTCGGCTGAACGGACATAGTCAACAAAGGCTTGTGCTGTCTGACTGTTTTCTGCCTTTTTCAAAATGACCACATCCTGATCAAGTGGTGAGTGATACGACTGAGGTACCAACCAATAGCTTCCTTTATTAACGTGTTTAGGGTCAACCGTGTAAGAATGCGCTACAAATCCCAATTGCGCATTGCCTGTTGCCACAAACTGATAGGTCTGACCAATGTTTTCCCCCATCACAAATTTAGGGCGCAATGTTTCTAATAAACCGAGTTTATCAAGCGTTTGCTCAGCGGCTGTACCGTAGGGAGCGGCTTTGGGATTCGCTAATGCAAGATGTTTGAAGTCTGCTTGTTTCAGCACATCAACCGCTTCTACACCAGCAGACACATTCGGCATCCACAGCGATAAGCGTCCTTGGGCGTAGATAAAACGAGAACCTGCTTTAATTTTACCGTCATCTTCTAACTTTTTGGTAGATTTTTGGTCAGCAGAGAAGAAAATATCGAAAGGAGCACCGTTTTCAATTTGAGCATACAGCTTACCCGTTGGACCACCCGATACTTTAATGCTGTGCCCTGTTTGTTTCTCAAAGTTTTGCCCCAATGTCTCAATCGTTTTTAAGAAATTAGCGGCAACCGCGATCTTTAATTCATCTGCTAAGGCTTGATTGGCTAAGACACTGACCGCAAAAAATAGGGCGACTTGAGCAAGTTTTTTCATGAGAATTATCCTTTATATACTAATATCAATATCACCTAAACACCATATTGAGTATTCAAAAAAAATCCTCGCAAGGAGGAGATTTCTA
>CAZLOM010000180.1:0-2990 GCA_964561185.1 uncultured Piscirickettsiaceae bacterium | reverse complement strand
GCAAACACAGTCCCTACTTGAAGTCTTAATGGCCGACTGGCATGATTACGCTAACAGTCATCAGACACTAACGCAAGCTCACATCGACCATCTCCGAGAGCAAGCCATTCTACACAATCTTTCCGTATTAGACCTCATGAATCGCCTAACCTTTGAACTAGAACAAGACTCGCAACATCGTGCCGAATTGCTTCGTTTTATTCAAACGGTGATCTTTTTACTCGCGCTACTCAATTTTATTTTTATTGTGCGAGGTATGTATCAACAAACCCATCAAGCCATCGCCATGAGTGAACACCTCAACACGCTTGCCATGCACGATGCTTTAACAGGGCTTTCTAACCGTCGAGAGTTTAATGATAACATCACCAAACAACTGCAAAACTACCAGCAAATTGATCATCCCAACAGAAAGCCTTTCGCCCTGATGATGCTCGACCTTGATGGTTTTAAGCCTGTCAACGATACCTTCGGACATGAAGCTGGTGACGAGGTCTTAAAAAACATTGCTGAACGCTTGAGAAGTCATGCTCGTGCGGAAGATACGGTTGCCCGCTTTGGGGGAGATGAGTTTGCCATTATTTTCGTGGGCATAGAATCAAAAGAGCAGGTCAACAAGCTCGCTAATCGCTTACTACATGCCATCAATCATCCCATTCACCTATCCAGTCATCAGGATGTGCGTGTCGGAGCCAGCATTGGCGTGGTTCTCTATCCTGAGCATTCTGTTACCCAACAAGAAGAACTGGTTGAGTTAGCCGATGCCGCCATGTATCAGGCAAAACACCTTGGTAAAAATCGTGTCATCTTTGCTGAAAAAACGATCTGATCTGGATTTTTTTGCGTCAAACACGCGCCGACAGATAGATTTTGTGCTAGCATGATATTCGTATGAAACGCTCGCTTTCTCTTCAGCAAGCGCGTTTCATCTTACCGTTATATGGTTGCTATTAAGGAGCAAGATCGTGAATCTTTCCAATGTTCGTATTGGTATTGTTGGCTTAGGCTATGTTGGTTTACCATTAGCTGTTGAATTTGGTAAACAATTTGAAGTAATTGGTTTTGATATTCATCAAGCACGTATTGACGAACTCAAAACAGGGCATGATCATACCTTAGAAGTCTCAGATGAAGAATTAAAAGAAGCGACCAAACTGAGTTACACCGCCAGTTTAGAAGACATTCGCCCTTGCAATGTCTATATTGTTACCGTTCCAACCCCCATTGATGAACATAAGTCACCAGACTTTACGCCCTTGATCAAAGCGAGTGAGTCCTTGTCTAAGGTACTCAAGCCTAATGACGTGGTGATTTACGAGTCAACCGTTTACCCAGGTGCGACGGAAGAGGTTTGCGTTCCTTTACTCGAAAAAAGCGGCTTAACGTTTAATAAAGATTTCTACTGTGGTTACAGCCCAGAGCGCATCAACCCAGGTGATAAGCTACATCGTGTGACCAATATTCTAAAAGTCACCTCTGGCTCAACACCAGAAATTGCTGACTTTGTCGATGCGCTATACCGTAGTGTGATTGTGGCAGGCACACACAAAGCGTCGAGCATGAAGGTTGCTGAAGCGGCAAAAGTCATTGAAAACACACAACGTGATGTGAACATCGCGCTAATCAATGAACTTGCCTTGATTTTCAACCGCCTAGGCATTGATACCGAAGAAGTCTTAAAAGCGGCTGGTACCAAATGGAATTTCCTCCCCTTCCGTCCCGGTCTGGTCGGTGGACATTGTATCGGTGTTGACCCTTACTACCTCACCTTTAAGGCACAAGCCGTTGGCTATAACCCCGAAATCATTTTGGCAGGTCGTCGTCTGAACGATAACATGGGTGCTTATGTGGTACAACAAGTCGTTAAAATGATGCTGAAGAAGAAAATCAACGTCATGGGAGCGCGTGTACTCATTTTAGGCTTAACCTTTAAGGAAGACTGTCCTGATGTGCGTAACACCCGCGTGATCGACATGGTAAAAGAGTTGGCGGAATACGAAGCTCAGGTGGATGTTTACGATCCTTGGGCAGACAAGGCTGAAGCCAAACATGAATATGGCATTGATCTGATTGATCACTTAGCGCAGAATGAATATGATGCGATTATTTTAGCGGTTAAGCATCATCAATTTGTAGAAATGGGCGCGGAAGGCATTCGTGCTTTAGGCAAGAACCCTTCCGTCTTATTTGATGTTAAATATGTCTTACCACGCGAAACGGTAGATGGCAGATTGTAAGAACAACGCGCTTCAAAATACTTATCCCATACTGCTAAGGAATGGCATGATGAAATGGCTAACGCTGATGATTTTGATTGCCACTTCCTTAGTTGCTTGTGCTCAGGAGTCGATTATGTCCAATAGGCTTATTGTATTCACTGCATCGGATTGTGCTTTTTGTACGCAATTCAAACAAGAGATTCTCGATCACTGGCAATCTGAACTTTCCATCGAAACCATCGACATCGCTCAACCACCAGCGTCAGTGACATTGGATAAAGCCTTATTTGCAACGCCTACCATTGTTTTGTTCAAGGACAAGCATGAAGTGTCGCGCTACACTGGCTACGATGGTGATCAAACGCGCTTTTGGAAATGGTTAGGCTTTCAGCTTCTCACTCCAGAACAGCAGAAAATCGCTTTCAATCAAGGCACGGAACGTCCGTTTTCGGGTTCACATCTCGATGAAAAAAGAGCAGGCGTTTTTGTTGATCCCATTACAGGTGCGCCATTATTCCGATCAGACAGCAAATTTGACAGCGGTTCAGGTTGGCCTAGCTTTTTTAATCCTATTGAGGGGGCACTCAGCTATCACGAAGATGTCAGTCATGGCATGAAACGAATAGAGGTGCGTAGTGCAAGTTCAGGCATTCATTTAGGACACGTTTTTGATGACGGTCCACCACCAACGCATAAACGCTACTGCATTAACGGCAATGTGTTAAAGTTTATTGCAGACTAGCAAAGCAAACCTTGGTGAACCACAAAAAA
>CAZLOM010000179.1:0-3034 GCA_964561185.1 uncultured Piscirickettsiaceae bacterium | reverse complement strand
CGCAACTGGTTCAAGCCTAGCACACAAACGCAACTCACAAAAATAAGCATGGGTGTTGACCTTGCCATTAGCCTAAAAGACGGTGCAGACAGTACTGCGATTGTTGTCGGTGGTACTGATGATAAGGGCGTGTTTCATGTGCTGGATGCTCAAGCAAAACGGGTGAGCTTTCATGAAGCACAGGAGTTTATCAAGCAGGTAGCCAACAAGTGGCAACCAAAGATCATCAATGTTGAAGCGGTACAGTATCAATTGGCAGCTGTGCAGGAACTCATGAGAACCACACGCCTACCCGTGGTTGCTGTACGCCCTGACAAGGACAAAGCAAGCCGTTTAATGCCATTGGCGGCACGCTATGAACAGGGCATGGTGGCACACGCACCAGCAAACAGCACCAATGCGATACGAGTATTAGAAGATGAGTTAACCTCATTTCCCAATGGCGCACATGATGACCTCGTTGATGCCCTTGTCTATTGCTGGAATGGACAGCAGACAACAGGCGGTTTTTCATCATCAGGAAAAAGGATTTTTTAGTGAAAACAGGAAATTTAACGCTATTTGATGACTGCATTGGTCGAGAAAATACCCTAAAACTAATGCTTTATTTTGGTGGTGTTGAGATTAATTTTCCTGCCAACAAGCGTGGCAAAAACTACACCAGGCTGGTAGAAAAGCTAGGGGAAGAAGTAACGAATCAGCTCATGACCTGTTTTCGTGGTGAAACGCTGTACATCCCCAAAAACGAACAGGATCAGATCAACGCCATTCATGCCGAGATCAATGCCAGACACCAGCGAGGCGAACGGATTGATGACATTGCGCTGTCTGTCACCAAACCATCCACCCGCTACACTGGCAGATGGATTAGAAAAATCATTGCCAACCATGAAAAAAAAGCCGAGCAAATCTCGCTTTTTCCAACAAATTAACAAGGGAAAAATCATGAAAACCAACAATAACACAGGTATTCTTTCTTGGCTAAATAAGCCATTACAAGACAAGCAAACCAAAGAGCAGACCATGCAACACCTAACCTCATCCCTGTCGATTGAGCGACAATTGAGCCGTTTCGGTTGGCTAGGTGATGCCGATGAAGTGCTACAAAAGGCAGGCATTACCCGTGATAAGTTGCGCTCCTTAGAAACCGATGATGAAATTGTGGCGGCACTCGAAACCCGTCAAGATGCTGTCACCAATACCCCTTGGCGGTTAGAGCATCCCAGCGTGAGAAACCGCAAGCGATTCGAGGAAATACTCACCCCATTCATGCACCAGATGATGCAAGCATTTTGGGAAGCTGTGCCTTATGGCTATTCGGTTATTGAGGTTGTGTATAAGCAGGATGGAAGCGGTATCAGCATTGATCAGGTGGTGTCAGTTCCGTTTGAGTGGGTACATCCAACGGTAGAGGGGTTGGTATGGATGGAGTCTCAGACCTTTTTAGACCCGCGCAAGTTCTTTTCCTGCATTCGCAAGCCAACCTTACGCAACCCCAAAGGCGAGGCAATGCTCAGTCGCTTGTATTGGGTGTGGTTCTTTAGAACGCATGGTTGGAAGTTTTGGATGAAGTATTTGGAACGTGCAGGCGTGCCCTTCTTGGTGGGGAAAACCGATGTTGACCGAGATCAGGCATTATCTGCACTTTCCACAGCGGCACAAAATGCGGTGATTGTTACGGGGCGTGAGGACAGCGTTGAGGCGTTAGAGTTTGGGCGTGACCCTAAGATTTTCACCGAGTTTGAAACAGCGGTTGTACGTCGTTATCAAAGGCTAATCCTAGGGCAAACGCTAACCAGTGGCACAGATGGCGGTAGTGGGAATCGGGCATTGGGTGAGGTTCATAATGATGTTAGGCAGGAAAAGAGACGTTCAGATATTGGGCTAATCTCTGGCTCAATTCAGCAGGTGATCAATATGTTGGCAGAGCTGAACGGCTTAGAAGCTCCTGTGTTTGTCATGGAAGACAAGCACGGCTTAGAGGTTGAGCGTGCCAATCGGGATAAGACCTTGGTAGAAGCTGGCATTTGTAGCTTTACGCCTGAATACCTGAAAGAGAAGTATGGTTTTGAGGAATCGGATTTTGAGATGCCAACGCCACAGCCTGCCCCTGAGCAAACAACACCACAAGACAAAACAGAGAAGCAAGGTGCAACCTTTAGCGCGACACAAGCCGAGTTTACGCCTGCTCAACAAGCGATTGAAGGTGTGGCAGACAGTGCATTACGAGCCGTTGGGCAACCTATTGACCCTAAGCTGATTAAGCAAGCGGTATTCAGTGCCACCAGCCCAGAGGATTTAGAACGTCGGTTAGGTCTGCTGATCAATCAACGTGATCCACAGTTTCAGCATATCCTAGCACAGGCTATTTTTACCGCTGATGTGATTGGTTATGTCACCAGTGAAAAGGGTGAGATGTAATGGCTGGGGATATTGGGTTAAGCCTGTTTGTTTCTTTTACCGAGGCGATTGCATGGGCAAAGGCGAGAGAGGTTATCCTGCCTGATGAGTATTACGGCAATCGTATCGGCATTGCCAGAGCAGAAGCCTTTAGCGTGGCAGGGCTTGCCAGTCTTGACCAGTTGGAACTTATCAAGCAAAGCCTTGACCAAGCCACAGCAGACGGTATGAATTTTCACGATTGGAAAAAGTGGGTAACAGACGATGAGATTAACCTAAGCCTACCAAATCATAGGCTAGATAATATCTTTAGAACCAACATACAGGGTGCATACATGGCTGGGCGTTGGTCGCAGATGCAAGCGGTGAAAGAAGACCGCCCTTATCTGATGTACGATGCCATTAACGATAGCCGAACCCGCCCTTCTCATTTGGCAATGGACAACATCATCAAACCCATTGATGATCCATTCTGGAAAAAGCATTATCCACCTAACGGGTATCGCTGTAGATGTGGAGTTAGATCGCTATCCAAAGAGCAAGCCAAGAAACGAGGTGGCATAACCGCTGATGACGACATCCCCGACGAGGCAAAGGCTGATAAGGGATGGGATTACAATGTGGGGTTGAGTCG
>CAZLOM010000178.1:0-3084 GCA_964561185.1 uncultured Piscirickettsiaceae bacterium | reverse complement strand
CAACCACTATCTACGCCATGGAATCAGTAGGGTATGGTCATCTATCTGCCGACTGGTATTGTGCTGACGGCTCGTTTCTGTAGCAAACACCATCCGATCACGATTTCTTTCTGCCAATCGAGCCATTCCTTTAATTTTAGCCACATCCTCGACTGAATGAAAAGCACCATGCTGATTACGCCAATCGACAATCACCTGCGCTTTTCTAGCACCCACCCCCTCTAGCATCGCATCTAGCTGTGCGGTATCCGCGCGATTCATATCCACTTTAGGCAAGCTGTCTGCCCAACCACTCATACTCACTAGACTAGATAATCCCCAGAACCACAACCTCATCATGATAGCAACTCCTATTAACACTGGATTTTTGTTACAATTACCGACAGCAATGAGCAGACTAACACAAGGCGAAAATACAACAGGTTACGCTTTTTCATCAGGACACAAGATTATGACCACCCCGCAACACACCCCTATGATGCAACAATATTTTGCGCTTAAAGCCACGCAACCTACGATGCTATTGTTTTATCGCATGGGCGATTTTTATGAACTCTTCTTTGACGATGCCAAACGCGCCTCACAGTTATTAGACATCACCCTTACCCATCGTGGTCAATCATCAGGTGAACCCATTCCGATGGCGGGCATTCCTGTTCACAGCCTAGAAACCTACCTTGTCAAATTAGTCCGCTTGGGCGAATCGGTTGCCATTGCCGAACAAGTAAGTGATCCCAATGCAGGCAAAGGAATTGTAGAACGTAAGGTAGTACGTGTGGTCACGCCAGGAACCATCACAGAAGATGCTCTATTGGATGAAAAACAAGACTGTATTTTGCTGGCGATTTTGCCCCATAAACAGAAGGTAGGCATTGCCTTACTGGACATTGCGGGCAACCGTTTTGAAGTTACCGAGCTGGCAGCTGAAGAATTGAGCAATGAGTTAGATCGCTTGCGTCCTGCCGAAATTCTATGGGCTGAAGGTCAAGCGATTCCTGAAGGCTATCGTGAACGCTATGCGATTCACCCCTATCCCGTTTGGCATTTTGAATATCAGCAAGGTTACAAGCGTATTTGCCAACATTTTAAGGTGCAAAACCTACACGCGTTTGGGTTAGAGGATTCTCCCTTAGCCGTTGGTGCGGCTTCTGCTGGCTTGCATTATGCCCAGCACAATCATCAACACAGTCTCACCCAACTAACCAGCATCCGACGTTACCAATTAACCGACTATTTAATGATTGATGCCACAACGAGACGTAACCTCGAATTAGACAAGAGTCAGAGTAATGAACAAAGACATACGCTCGTTGGCGTGATGGATACTTGTCAAACTGCGATGGGCAGTCGGCTATTGCGTCGTTGGCTCAATCAGCCATTACGCGACATCGCACAGATTCAGGCGCGACAACAGGTGATTCACAGCCTGTTGACTCAACCCTCTAGCTTACATCGCATTCGACAAGTGTTAGCAAACTGTGCCGATATTGAGCGCATTCTCACGCGCATCGCCTTAGCCAGCGTGCGTCCTCGTGAACTGAAACAACTGGCGCATACCCTGACACAACTCCCCGACTTGCACCATCTGCTGACTCAACTCGCTAGCCCTGCATTAGATCGACTGATCGCTGGGCTTGAACCACAACCCCACTTACAAACGCATTTGGCACAGGCATTAGCAGATCAACTTCCACTACTTGCCAGAGATGGCGGAGTTTTTAGAACGGGATTTGACGAACAATTAGATCACTGGCGTAATTTACAACAAAATGGTGGTGAGTTTTTGCTTGAACTCGAACAGCGTGAGCGCGAACGCACTGGCATTGCCAATCTGAAAGTAGGATTTAACCGCGTGCATGGCTTCTATATTGAAGTTTCCCGCAGTCAAGACACACCATTGCCAGTAGAGTACATTCGTCGCCAAACGATTAAAAATGCCGAACGCTATATTACAGAAGAATTAAAGGCGCACGAAGTAGAGGTACTACAAGCAGAGGATCAAGCCTTAGCACGCGAACGCACGCTCTACAACGAACTGGTTGCGCAGTTACAAGCACAACAAGACATCCTTTATCCCATCGCACAAACGCTGGCACAATTGGATTTATTCGCTTGCTTGAGCGAACGCGCCATCAGCCAGCAATGGCATTGTCCTAGCTTTGTAAGCGATCGCACCAGCATTCACATCGTGCAAGGTCGCCACCCTGTGATTGAAAGTGCCTTACAAGAACCTTTTATTCCGAATGATGGTTTTCTCAATGATCAAGCGCATTTGATGTTGATTACGGGCCCCAACATGGGCGGTAAATCCACCTTTATGCGCCAAACAGCGATTATTGTGATCATGGCAAGCATGGGGAGTTTTGTACCCGCCGCTCAGGCAGAAATTGGACAGATTGATCGCATTTTTACGCGTATTGGGGCTTCTGATGACTTGGCCAGTGGTCGCTCGACCTTTATGGTGGAAATGAGTGAAACCGCTCATATTTTGCATCACGCCACCCATCAATCCCTGATTCTATTAGATGAAATTGGACGCGGTACTTCAACCTACGATGGTTTGTCATTGGCATGGGCCATTGCCGAAGCCGTGTTAAGCCTAAAGGCGTTATGTCTCTTTGCGACACACTATTTTGAACTCACCGACTTAGCCAACCACTATCACGGATGCGTTAACGCTCACGTTTCCGCCATACAACAGGAACGCAACGTCATTTTCTTGCATAAGATTGAGCAAGGCTCTGCCAACCAAAGCCACGGGATTGCGGTAGCGGCACTGGCAGGAATCCCCAGTCAGGTATTAGCCTCTGCCGAAGCCAAACTCAAACAACTTGAACAACAGGCACATCCGCTTGATCAACAGACACAGACAAGCGTAACACTAAATGAGTCACACACAGCTGAAGCCTTATCGACCGAAACCGCGCAAACCTCTTTAGCGCAGATTTCTCTTTTTTCAGGCAACCCCATCGGCGATAAAGTTATTAAAGCCTTACGTCGATTTAACCCTGATGACATGACCCCAAAACAAGCCTTAGAAGCCCTCTACAAACTCCAACAGATTGCTAAGGAGGATGTGTGATC
>CAZLOM010000177.1:0-3109 GCA_964561185.1 uncultured Piscirickettsiaceae bacterium | reverse complement strand
GTCGCCAAAGGCGGGGGTGGTGCTGTAAAGTAGAAAACATGGGAATAAATGCACAGCGATTTAACCGTCAATAAGACAAGTGACATAAATTAATAGAGGTAACAATGACAACTTACAAATGGGAATTTTCGAGTAAATTCAGACGTAACGGTTTTGGTTGGAAATCCGACCTGCCCATTCAACGCATCAAAGAAGCGTTAAGTGAAATTAAATCTCACGTTAAAAAAGAACCTGTATTAGCCGCAGAGGGTGCAATTTTACTGCTTGAAAAATTATCACCTGCTCTCATGCACGTTGATAGCTCTTCTGGTGCGATTGGCGGGTGGGTTAATAAAGCGATTGAGACCCTTGTTCCCATCATTGTCAAGCCCAAGGTTGATACGCAAGTACGTCAGAAATGGTTACAAAGATTATGGCAAGCATTGCAAGATGATGAAATGCCTTACATTGAGCATCTTGGCGACTTTTGGGGTGAATTGTGTGTTACGCCTGAATTAAGTAGCCAATGGGCGGATGAATTGTTGCCCAGTCTTGAAGAAGCCATAAGTCATAAAGGGGCTTATTTTAAGGGAACTACGGCTTGTTTTTCAGCCCTCTTTACCGCCCAACGATTTGATGAGATTTTATCCCTCAATCATCGAGCCAGTTATTCGTTTTGGTCATATCGCGAATGGGCGGTTAAAACATTGGTTGCGCAAGGAAAGCCACGAGAAGCGATTGAATATGCAGAAGCCTCGGATCAGCCCTATTATGGTGTCGCACTGTTTTGTGAGTCTATTTTGCTGGATATGGGATTACCAGAAGAAGCCTATCAGAAATACGCTTTCAAAGTGAATCAGACGACCACCAATGTCGCCACCTTTAGAGCCATTGTTAAAAAATACCCAATGATTGATCCTAAACAAATTTTGCAAGACCTCGTGAATCAAGATCCTTTTCGAGCGGGAAAATGGTTTGCAACTGCCAAAGAAGCAGGCTTTTATGACGATGCCATTCAGTTTGCTCATAAATCTCCGACGGACATTAAAACACTGACGCGAGCGGTACGCGACTTTACCGAAACCCAACCAGCCTTTGCTTTTGAGGCAGGAATGGCGGCATTGCATTGGATTTCATTGGCAGAATTCTATGAACTGACTCAAGGTGATATTGATGAAGTGTTTAACCTCACGTTGATTGCCAGTCAAAAACTGAATATTTCTAGAGAACAGCTTAATAAACGAATGCAGGTGTTGGTCAGTAAAGATCGCAAAGGCGCGAAATATTTGGATAAGCTGGTGATGAAGATCAGTTGATGAGCCGTGATTCAATCGTCGAGACACAATATGCTGAGAACACCTAGCCTATCCCTATTGTTGGCATTGTGGGTCAACACCTGCTATGCCAACGACAGCTTGCTATCCCAAGCACAACAAGCCTTGACCGACAAACGCTATGATCAGGCAAATCAACTTGCCATACAATCCTTTCAATCATCGGTAGATCGTAAAGAGCAGGGTCAAGCATTGACCCTGTTAGGCTTGAGTATGTTTGCACAGGGGAATTGGTATGCTTCTGCACAGGCATTGCAAGGCGCGTTAGCGCAGGATGAAGATCAACCGCAAGCCAAAGCAACCCTAACGCTGGCGTTAAAAAAACTGCCTAAATCCTTAGTCAGAACCCTAGACAGCGACAAGGTAGGCGATCGGTTTGAAGGCAGTGTTTCAGAATGGGATGAAGCACAATTGGAATGGGAAACCAAAGATACCCTAAGCGAAAAGCGTGGTAAACCCTCAATCCCCGCGATGCGCTCTGAGCAAACCAATCCTCAAAGCATTTCCGCTAGTCTCGACACCAACACAACAACCAGTCTTAGCCAAACCGCACAAGATCAACGTCAAGATTGGATACTGGCAGGTGACATGCGTGATAAGCAGAAAGACAAACAGCAGTTTTATCAACGCTTATTGAGCTTGGAAGCTGGTTTTGCCGTGGTACAAGATCAATCGCAAAGGATAGATGGGGTGAGTCCGTGGTAAAGCTATGCTTCTTAATGCTGATGCTATTTGGCTTGCCGAGTTTTGCTGAGGAATCAACCGCACACCCGATTCGGCAGATCTTTGAACAAGATACCCATTTAGCGCATCAACCCGTGAGCGTGAAAGCATGGTTAACGCATCGTCAAGTCTATCAACAACAAGCTCTATCACTTTATCTATCAACCACTAGCCCGATTGCATTGGGCAAACTCAATGTCGTGCTTCGTACGTCTGAATTGTCTGATTGGTTAATGACAGATATTCAACCCTTAGCCGTAGAAGAAAGTAATGGACAATTGGTGCATCGTTGGCAGGTGGATTTATTTGCCAAACGCGATGGGTTGCTGATGTTGCCACAGTTGTCTCTTCAGCTTGAGGGTAAGAGCATGGCACGGAAAACCCTATCCTTACCGAGCGTGTCGATTCGTGTTCTGCCCTTGCCCTTTTATTTACCGAAAGAAACGCTCGTTGGTGCGTCATTAAGTCTTGTGGAACAGACCAATCCTAGCACACAGTGGGGCTTGGTGGGCGATAGGCTCACGCGTGAATTGGTGTTTACTACTGAGTCAATGCAGAAGAATAGATTGACATTACCTTTCGTGCAAGGGCAGGGCGTTCAGGGATTATCGCCCGTGATTCAGCACAAGGAAAATCAGATTCATATCACGCAAGCATGGCAAATTCAATCAGCAGGAACTTGGCAGATCGAAGATCAGCATTTGTGGCTGTTTAACCCTGAAACCTTAAACACCACGCATTTGGTGATTGCTGGGACATCTGGTACAGCAATACCCGTATGGCTATGGCGAGCGATTCAGGCAGTGATTCTGCTAGTGATTCTGCTTTTCTTAGGTTGGATGGGTTATTTAGCACGGCAAGGCTTGCAAAGGTATCGTTATCAGCAAAGCGTGTTAGTGTGCAGAGATGCAGATCAACTGGTTCGCTATCTCAAACAACACTATGGCTATCCTGATACGGCAATTTTATCGCATCGTTTACCCAAGGATCACCCTCATTATGCAGAAATTGTCCAGCTAGAGGGAATGTTGTTTGCTCAAAATCAACTTTATGGGGAAGTGTTTGAGGTGCTT
>CAZLOM010000176.1:0-3111 GCA_964561185.1 uncultured Piscirickettsiaceae bacterium | reverse complement strand
ATAAAATTATTTAATGCCTGCATAAGTATTCAAAAGTGCGACAATTTGTCGCATTTACTAACTTTATAGAATTAGTTAGACTTCTTTTAAGCTTTTTCTATCACTGTTTTTTTCATTAAGGATGTGCGTTATGCGTATTGGTTACAAATATCAACCGTCATTGTCTTTATTCGCCTGCATTGGATTCATTCTTTATCACGCCAATGTCTCAGCAACGGAAGAACTCCCTTCTTTAATCGTTCAGGATGATGGTATCGAGCAAACACCATCAGGTGACGTTATCGGTTATCAAGCCCTAACCGCGGATAGTTCAACAAAAACAAGAACCGCGTTAAAAGAAATACCTCAGTCTATTCAAGTCATTACCAATAATTTAATGCACGATCAACAGGTACAATCCGTTAGTGAAGCCTTGCTTAATGTGAGCGGTGTTGTGACAAATAATCCAGTGGTTTTTCCTGGTTTTGAATCTACCCTTGTCCGTGGTTTTGCCGCTGAACAGTTACAAGATGGTTCTAGTTTGCATTACAACACGGGTAATCGTGAAAGTACCATTAATATTGAACGTATTGAAGTCCTTAAAGGGTCTAACGGGGTTTTGTATGGTGGCAACTCTGGTACGCCTGTGGGTGGTGCGATCAACATCATTTCAAAAACACCCCAAAAAGATGCGATGAATACCGCTGGCGTAACACTAGGAAGCAATGGATTAGTTAAACCGTCTTTTGATATTAATCAACCCGTTAGCAACGCTGTCTTGTTTCGTGTAACGGGTGAATACACAAAATCAAATAGTGAAATAGATGTGCTTGATCAAAAAAGCTATAACGTAAATCCATCGATGAAGTGGTTAATGTCCCCCACAACGTCCTTATTGATTCAAGGAAGAATTTCTCGCTGGAATCAACAAGATTATCAAGGATTACCTGCTACTGGTACTGTCTCAGGATCTTACAGATTAGATCGAGATATGTTTGTCGGTAATAGATCTATTCCTAACTCACAATCCTCATTAGATAGTTTAACCGCAACACTCGAACACCAACTTGGTGGTACATGGTCATTTAGTTCTAAAGTTCGCATGGCAAACAGTGATTTTGATGAAAAAGTTCAGCTTTTTGCAGGAAATACACCAAACTCAGGCAGTTCTACATGGAATCTATACAACACTAGCTTGTATCAAAAACAAAAAGACATGAGCATCAATGCTGAATTAAAAGGAAAAATAGGTGATAAGAACATTAATTCTGATGTGATTATTGGCGTTGAGCGTACCAGCTTAGATGATGAAGGCTACATGGGTGGCATGATGAATTACATGATGGGTATGGCAGATGCTCAAGTTAATTTATTGAACCCAGTTTTTTCAACCCCTTACCATGATCCAAGTCTAGCATCTAGATGGTCAGGTAAAGTACAAAATACGACTCAAGGTGCCTACACACAATTTCAAACCAATCTTTATGACCGATTACATTTGGTTGGTGGGATGAAGTTAGCCAGCGTTGAAGTTAAGAACAGTGACAATTTTGGTGAAAATTACACCACTGAAAAAACTAAGTTATTACCCAGAGCTGGTGTGGTCTATGATCTCAATGATATGGCATCAGTTTTTGCAAGTTATAGCGAAGGGATGCGCGGTGTAGGTTGGGGAGCCTATACAGGCACGCCTAGACCTGTAGAATCAACACAAAAAGAGGCAGGTGTAAAGGTTGATATCAATAAGCAGTTAACTGGCTCTCTTGCTGTCTTTCAAATTGATCGCTTAAATACAGCTGTTCCTGATCCTGCAACTGGTGGTTTTACACAAATTCCTGATGGTAAAGAAGAGTCTAAAGGCACAGAGCTAGATTTACTCTGGCAACCTACCCCTAAATTTAGTTTGCTTGCCAATTATGCTAATACGGATGCAGTCTATACTAAATCAGCGGCGACAACTATCCCCGCAGGTAATAGTGTCGCAGGAGTGCCTGAACATTCTGGACGAGTCTGGGCAAATTATCGATTCAAAGAAGGCAAGTCAAATACCTTTACGATTGGTGGTGGTGTTTATGCTCAATCAAGCACTTGGTTAACAGGAAGTAATGATGTCAAAGTACCGAGTTTTCACACCTTTGATTTAAGACTAGGTTATGAAACCAAGCAGTACGAAACCGCATTAACCGTTAAAAACTTAACAGATGAGCAATATTATGAACGCTACAATTATTTTGGTGGACGAGTTGCACCAGGATTAGCACGCACCTTGTTACTAAGCACTTCTGTTAAATTTTAAGGTGTGCGGACTATGAAACGTCGTTATTTTTTAACCACCGCAATTGGCGTATTATTGGCAGGTATCAGTAGCCGTGGATTGGCTACTGATCATACAAAATCTAATAATAATGCTCATGATATGAGTGTGATACCCGATAATTGGACTCAATCAGAACAAATTGCAATGTTGATTTATCCAGGGTTTACAATTCTTGATCTTATCGGTCCACAGTATATGTTTGCAGGATTGATGGGAGCAACCGTGCATTTAGTGTCAGCTACGAAAGACCCTGTTACCAGTGATACGCATGTAACGGTTTTACCAACCGCAACATATGATGAAATCCCAGAGATTGTTGACGTATTATTCATTCCTGGTGGTGGGGAGTCGGTCATTAAGGCTTTGTCTGACCCAAAACTCATGTCGTTTGTCAAAAGTAGAGGCGAAAAAGCAAGGTTTGTCACGTCAACCTGCACAGGTTCTTTAATTTTGGCAGGAGCTGGATTATTGAAGGGTTATAAGGCAACCTCACACTGGATTGCCCGTGATGCGTTAGTTGCTGGTGGTGCAATAGCTGTTAATGAACGAGTAGTTCAAGACAGAAATCGTATTACAGGCGCAGGCGTGACCGCTGGTATTGATCTAGGGCTAACGGTTGTTGCTAAATTACGCGATGATTTCTACGCACAAAGTTTACAATTATTAGCCGAATATGCCCCGAAGCCACCATTCAATGCAGGAACACCTGAAACAGCACCCAAAGAAGTCGCGGACATGATGCAAAAAATGTTTACGAATTATGCTGATGTAGCACAGGAAGGAATTAAAAAAGCATTATTAACAACGCATTGACG
>CAZLOM010000175.1:0-3132 GCA_964561185.1 uncultured Piscirickettsiaceae bacterium | reverse complement strand
AAGGATAGAAAAATAATGATGCGTCGTTTTATGATTGCTCTGATCATCATCACTGCGATTGGAGCCGTGTGGTTTTACCGTAGCACACACAAGTCTGTCGAGGCGATACAAGTGACACAGGGGTCAATCGCACAAACCATTGTTGCTACAGGTAAAATCGTCCCTCCCGCAACCACCGATCTTGCCAGTCTCACCACCGCAAACATCGCACAGGTGATGGTCGATGAGGGCGACCCAGTGCAAGCAGGGCAACCGCTTATCCGACTCACTGATCAGGTGTTAGAAGCGAATCTATTACAGGCGAAACAGATGTTACAAGAAACGGAGGCACGCTTACAAGAAGCAAAGTACCTGACCCTCCCCCTTGCCGAACACAACCTCACGCAAGCGCAGGCGAATCTTGCCCTTGCTAAAGCAGAATATCAACGCAATCTTGAACTTGATCGCAAAAAAATGGTTGCGCCACAAACCCTAGAACAAAGCAAGCGCACCCTAGATACGGCACAGGCAAGCCTAGCGTCTGCTCAATTACACTTATCGGCGAACCAAGAGTCAGGCATCAACAACAAACTCTTAAACAACAAACTTGCCCAAGCGACAGCGGTTCTTGCCCAAGCGCAGGCAAAATATGATCAACTCACCCTGACTGCGCCCAATCAAGGGGTTGTGTTGATGCGCAACGCTGAGACAGGCGCGACCGCACAAGTCGGCAAACCCTTGTTGACCATTGCGATGCAAGGGGTGAACAAAATTGAACTGCCCATTGATGAAAAAAACATCCGCTACCTAAGGCTCAATCAGAGCGCGAAAGTCATCGCTGATGCTTACCCGAAACATCCTTTTGATGCGCATCTCAGCTTTATTTCGCCCCTTGTGGATGCCGATCGCGCCATCATCAACACCAAGCTCATCATCGACCAACCGCCTGAGTTCTTGCGCCATAACATGACCGTTAGTGTTGAAATCCCCATCGAACATGCCGATAACGCCTTAATTTTACCCAGCGACGTGATTCAAGATCGTGACACGGATGCCCCGTGGGTCTGGCGTATCTCTTCAGAAGGCAAAACAGAAAAAGTAAACCTCACCCTTGGGATTCGAGGAATTGGCGATACACAGGTGGTGTCAGGTGTCAGTGTTGATGATTGGATTGTCAGCGACGTGACGCAACTCAAAAGCCTCAAAGAAGGCATGCGTCTGATTCCCATAGCACGGGTTAAACCCTCCAAACCCGCTGGCTTTGATGTACCCAACGGCTTAAAATAAGGGACGGATCAAATGACGCTCAGTTTTGAATGGTTACTTGCCTTACGCTTCTTGCACGAAGGGCGAATGCAGTCGGTGTTGATTTTGACGGGGGTTGTTGGTGGCGTTGCGGTGATTATCTTTTTGACACAACTGATCAACCAACTGCAAGGCAACATCATCGACCGCGTCTTGTCCAGTCAAGCGCATATCGTGATTCGTCCCAGTGACGAAGCCGCTTTGCGTCAGACAACCACCCAAGCCACAGCCGCTAAGATTCAACCACGCAGTCAACGCCTCACCAGTATTGACCAATGGAAAAGCATCGCCGAACTTGCAGGCAACACAGATGGTATTGTCGCGGTTTCACCCGTGGCATCGGGTCCCGCTTTTGCGCGTCATAATCAAGCGAGTAAATCGGTTTCATTGATCGGCATGATTCCTGAGCAATATCTCGGAGTGGTTAAGATGCAAGGCTATATGGTCAAAGGGGGTTTTGATGTCGTCGGCGATCAGACCATCATCGGCACGGAACTTGCCAAAGACCTAGGCGTTGGCATGGGTGACAGAATACAACTGGTTGCAGATAATGGGCACAGTCAAACGCTCAATATCGTTGGTTTATTTGACATTAACAACAAAGACTTAAACAAACGATGGGTATTTACCACCTTGCGAGTGTCGCAAAGCCTACTCGATTTACAAGGTGGCGTGTCTAACATTGATCTGAGTGTACGCGACCTGTTTTCTGCGAAAAATCTGGCAGAACAATTACAGGCACAAACCGACCTCAAGGTTGAGTCTTGGATGGAAAACAATTCAGGGTTACTTAATGCGCTATCCAACCAAACCGTCACCAACAACCTGATTCGCGTGTTTATTGTGATCATTGTTGCCCTAGGCATCGCCAGCGTGTTGGTGGTGTCGGTGGTGCAAAAACAAAAAGAAATCGGCATCTTACGCGCCATGGGTGCGAGGCGTGGACAAGTCTTGCGCATCTTTCTCTATCAGGGCGCGATTTTTGGTACGCTGGGTTCCTTGATTGGGTCAAGTTTGGCGATGGGGTTGTTGACCTTATTTTCTAAAGTCTATAAAGCCCCCGATGGTTCGGCACTGTTTCAGGCAGAACTAGACCCCAATCTGGTCATACTGGCGACCCTTGTCGCCATGATGGTTGGCATGCTTGCCGCCTTAATGCCCGCGAGAAGAGCCGCCAATATGGATCCTGTTCAGGCAATTCGGAGTTAATGGCATTATCATGGCAGACATACTACAACTCAAGAGCATTCATAAGTCTTATCAGCTTGGCACACCGATAGAAACCGAAGTCTTACATGGCATTAGTTTTTCCTTAGCACAAGGCAGTTTTACCGCCTTAACGGGTCCTTCTGGTTCTGGAAAATCCACCCTGCTGAACATTATTGGCTTGTTAGAATCGCCCACCGCTGGTGACTTATGGATCAATGGTCAACAAGCCAATTATCATCAAGATCAACAAATTACTCGACTTCGTGGCGACAACATAGGCTTTGTTTTTCAATTTCATCATCTTATTTCCGCCTTTACGGCATTAGAAAACGTCATGATGCCCAGTATTATTGAGGGTAAGATGGCGCGAAAACAAGCGGAAGCACGTGCGCTGTCTTTATTAGACGCGGTTGGTTTAGCTCAGGCAAAAGACAAAAAGCCGAGCGAGCTTTCAGGGGGAATGCAACAAAGGGTTGCCATTGCACGTGCGCTGATGCGTCAACCGCCCTTAGTGCTTGCCGATGAACCCACGGGAAATCTCGACACGCAAACCGCAGATGAAGCCTTCCAACTGCTACGTCGCATCAATGCTGAACAAGGCATTGCCTTTCTCATCGTCACCCATGACCAACGACTGGC
>CAZLOM010000174.1:0-3193 GCA_964561185.1 uncultured Piscirickettsiaceae bacterium | reverse complement strand
ATGGACGGTTTCGGTATTGACCTATCAGCTGAGTCGTTGGGTGTTGAGTTAAGGGCATGAAACGCTTCTCTGGGTTAGAATCAGCCCACGATGGAATGGTCAAGTAAAACGGATACCATTTTTAGCGTGGTTATTTCGCTTTTTTGCTTCCTGCGCCAACCAGCCAGTAAGCGAGTTTTTCTTGAAAGGGTTCAAAATCGACAGGTTTGGTAAGGTAATCGTCCATGCCCAGACGTTTTGCTTTGTCTATATCTTGTTGTAAACCATTCGCCGATAGCCCGACAACAATCTGATGTTTTCCCGTTCTTTTCTCTTCTTCTCGGATGTCGATAATGGTTTCATAGCCATCTTTGATGGGCATTTGCACATCTAAGATGATTAAGTCATAGTGTTTTTGTTGACGCATTTCTATCGCTTCTTGCCCATGATTCGCAATATCGGCACTCGTGCCCATCTGCCTCAAAAATTCTAGGGTAATAATTTGATTAATTTTATTATCTTCGACCAATAGAATGTTTTTTTGGTCGAGGTGTTCTGGTAAGGCGGCAATCCATTTGCTCAACTCATCTGAATTATGGTAGCTTGTCATCTCGTGAAGCGGATGCGTAAAGTTGACTTTGGTTCCCATGCCCAGTTTGCTGGTAATATGAATGCTACCACCCATTTGCTCAATGATGCTTTTTGAAAAGACCAAACCCAAGCCGATACCACCATGTTGACGTGAGCTGGTTTCATTGGCTTGCGAAAAGAGTTGGTAGAGTTTCTTTTGTGTCTCTTCCGACATGCCAATGCCTGTATCAATGATTTCAAACTGTAAGAAACGATCGTCAGCTTGCACATTCAGTAAAATACTGCCATGTTCCGTGAACTTAATGGCATTGTTGAGCAGATTAACCAGCACTTGACGCAATCGAACCACATCGCCCACGAGGTATTCTGGGAGTTTTTCGTCGATATTGATAACGAATTTCAGTGATTTTTCTTCGGCTTGTACACGAACCATGTCGAGAGCATCTTCAAGGGCTTTGCGCCAATGGTATTGCTCATGTTCAAGGGTTAATACACCGACTTCAAGTCGAGACATATCCAAGACTTGATTAACAATTTCCAGCAGGTGTTTAGAGGCTGTCATGGCTTGATGCAGATAGTCGAGGTGTTTGTTTGTTAAGCCTGTTTCTCTTTGTAGTAGTTGAATAAAGCCAATAATTGCGTTGAGCGGTGTTCTTAATTCATGGGTCATGTTGTGAATGAATTGGGATTTCGCCTCACTGGCTTGTTCTGCCAATATTTTGGCGCGCGATAATTCTTGCATGGCTTGTTCAAGTTGTTCGAACAATTGCTTAATAACCACGAGAGAGTCATTCACATCACGCTTGATTTGCAGATAAATACCATCAGCATCTGCTTCAATATTGCGTGAGAAATCACCTTTCATCATGCCGTCAAAGACTTGTGCCAGTTCTGTTACAACCGTTGCTTCAATGGTTCTGTCCACCCATTCAACGACATAACCAATTTTGAGCGACTCTTTGATAATAGGGGTTACGGTTAGGTGTAGCACCATGTCAGCCATATTGACTTCGGCATGCAAGGGTTCGGTGATGTTTTGCAAAACAGCACGCTGGCGTTCTGGGTGTTTATGGAAGATGTCCATGTTGCTGCCAAGTACCTGATCAGCAACAAAATTGGGTAGGGTATCTCGAATTTTATCTTCTTTGCTGGCGAAAAGCTCTCGTAAGTTTTTGTTAACATTGATGATGTTAAAGTAAACATCGGTGATCATGATGTTGGTTGATGCCGAGTCCATCGCGGTAAGCATGATCTGGGCTTGTCGTAGGGCATCATAATCATTCGCCATTTGCTCGGCAACGCGGGCTCGCAAATAGTTGAGCGTACAGCCCATTTCTGTATTTTCAGCAATGGGTAAGTGCAGTCGATGGTTGGCAATATCATTGATGCCTTTTTGTAGGGTCGGTGATAGTTTGTGAGCCTGTTGTATTTTTTTCAATAGATAAGCAACCCCAGATAGACTGGCAACGCCTACCGCGAGCAGTGCAATGCCTGAAGTCGCTTCCATTCCTAATGCCACCATAGGAGACAAAACGGCTCCGATAGCTAAGCTGAGAGGCAGGTACTGCGTTTCTTTCTCCAGTTTTGTCCAAGGCATTGGTTTTCGCCCAGCACGAATATCCGAATAAAGTTGTTCTGAATTGGCAATTTGCTCTCGTGTTGCTGGATAGCGAACGGAGACATAGCCTGTGATTTGTCCATCGTCTCTAATGGGTGCTATGTTAGCCGCAACCCAATAGTAATCGCCATCTTTACGTAAATTCTTGACGATACCAAACCAAGTGTTGCCTGCTGTTAGGGTATTCCAAAGGTCTTGAAACGCCTCTTTCGGCATATCTGGATGACGTAGCAGGTTGTGTGGTTTGCCTTTCAGTTCTGTGTCGGTGTAACCCGAGGCATCACGAAACCCCGCATTATACGTCAAGATATTGCCAGCCAAATCTGAAGTGGATAGGATAACAACCCCTGAAGGTAACACAAATTCTTTTGACATATCGAACACCACAGCTACTGCGCTTAAAAAACTTAGTCTGCTAATCTATCAGATTACCAAGCCAGCTTCAACCACTTGCGCTTTTTCTTTACCTAATAGCTGTTCTATGAGTTGTAATGCAAAGCGCATTGCGGTACCAGGTCCACGGGAAGTCATGATGCGCCCATCTATTTCGATTGCTTCTGTGGATAAGGTCATAGAAGTAGCATGTTCAACCGACAAACATCCAGGATAAGCGGTTGCACGGCGATGATTGAGCATGCCCATGTCTTGTAACACCAACGGGGCGGCACAAATGGCTCCAACCAACCCCCCTTGATCGTAGGTGCGTTGAATGAGTTGGTGGATGCGAGCATCTGCACGAAGTTGTTCCGTTCCGCCTAAACCACCTGGTAGTAGAATCAAATCAAAAAACTCGTCAAGAACGTCATCTAAGGCAACATCAGGCAGTAAGCGAACGCCTCGGCTGGCGGTGACGGCTTGATCACCCGATAATCCTGCTGTTACCACTTTAATGTCAGCACGTCTGAGGACATCAATCAAAATGACGGCTTCCATTTCTTCACAGCCTTCAGCCAGTGGAATCAGTACGGTTGCCATGATAGGGTCTCCTAAATGTTTGTAAGCAGT
>CAZLOM010000173.1:0-3236 GCA_964561185.1 uncultured Piscirickettsiaceae bacterium | reverse complement strand
AAGACTGTCGAATAATCTGCCTTTTCCTGCTACAATAGGCGCATTTCGTTAACTATTTTTCTGTTCTATAATGAGAATGATGATTGAGAGGTTTTATCCATGTTTACTAAGTCAATGACTATTGCTGGCTACGATGACGTGATTGCACGCGCGATTGCTGATGAAGCACAACGCCAAGAAGATCATATCGAGCTCATCGCTTCAGAAAACTATACCAGCCCTCGCGTGATGGAAGCACAGGGTTCAGTGCTCACCAATAAATACGCCGAAGGTTATCCTGGTAAGCGTTACTATGGTGGTTGTGAATATGTTGATGTGGTAGAACAGGTTGCCATTGATCGTGCCAAACAACTCTTCGGTGCTGACTGGGCAAACGTACAACCTCATTCAGGCTCACAGGCAAATGGTGCGGTATTCCAAGCACTATTAAATCCAGGTGATACCGTTCTTGGTATGAGTTTGGCGCATGGTGGTCATTTAACACATGGCGCGAAAGTAAACTTCTCTGGCAAAATCTACAACTCAGTACAGTATGGTGTGGATGACAACGGCATCGTACAAATGGACGAAGTGCGTAAACTTGCGCTAGAGCATAAGCCTAAAATGATCATTGCAGGTTTCTCCGCCTACTCAAAAACCATGGATTGGTCTGCTTTCCGTGCCATTGCTGATGAAGTTGGTGCCTATTTGTTTGTCGATATGGCGCACGTTGCAGGCTTGGTTGCCGCTGGGTTATATCCAAACCCAATGCCATTCGCAGACGTAGTCACCACTACAACACATAAAACCCTTCGTGGTCCTCGTGGTGGGTTGATTCTTGGTCGTGCTAACGAAACCATCGAAAAAGCGATTGCTTCTCGTGTTTTCCCCGGCACACAAGGTGGTCCATTGATGCACGTTATCGCGGCAAAAGCGGTTGCCTTCAAAGAAGCCATGGAACCAGAGTTCAAAACTTATGCCGCGCAAGTGATTAACAACGCGCAAGCAATGGCGAGTGTCTTCATCTCTCGTGGTTACAAGGTGGTATCTGGTGGTACAGACAATCATTTGTTCCTTGTTGATTTGGTTGCGCAAGGCTTAACAGGTAAACAAGCCGATGCGGCTTTAGGCGATGCACACATCACGATCAACAAAAATGCGGTGCCAAATGACCCTCAGTCTCCTTTTGTGACCAGTGGCATTCGCGTGGGAACACCTGCGGTAACATCTCGTGGTTTCGGCACAGCTGAGTGTACCGATCTTGCTGGTTGGATGTGTGATGTCTTAGATGCCATCGGCAAGGATAACGAAGCCAACGTTAAGACAGATACCATTGCTAAAGTATCGGCATTGTGCGCTCGTTTCCCTGTTTACGCTTCTTAATCAGAAAACAGCCATGAATTGCCCCTTCTGCGGAACAGAAGACACCAAGGTGGTTGACTCTCGCGTTGCAAATGATGGTATGCAAGTACGTCGGCGACGCGAGTGCCACGCCTGTAGTGAGCGTTTTACCACCTACGAAGTCATTGAAATGAATATGCCACGCGTCATCAAGCGTGATGGTAATCGTGCTCGATTTGATGAGGACAAGATTCGTGCTGGCATGATGCGGGCGTTGGAAAAACGCCCCGTATCTGCTGATCGAATTGAACAAGCATTGATGAATATTAAGCGTCTGGTATTGGCAGAAGGGGTTCGAGAACTACCTGCAAGCCAAATTGGTGAATGGGTCATGCAAGAACTCAAAGGGCTGGATCAAGTGGCTTATGTTCGCTACGCCTCCGTTTACCGTAGTTTCCAAGATGTTCAAGCCTTTCAAAATGAAATCCTACGTCTCCTAGATGGTACTGCCGCTAAAAACTAATCTTCTCTCACCATCAAAAAGGCTATTCCTTTGTCTGAATCCTCTCGTTTTACCGCTGATGATGCTCACTATATGGCACAAGCCTTACGCTTGGCAGAGAAAGGTCAATTAACCGTTCGCCCCAATCCAGCCGTTGGCTGTGTTATTGTCAAACATGGGAAGGTTGTTGGCGAAGGCTGGCATCATAAAGCTGGCACCCCTCATGCCGAAGTTCA
This sequence comes from uncultured Piscirickettsiaceae bacterium, assembly GCA_964561185.1. GTDB lineage: Bacteria > Pseudomonadota > Gammaproteobacteria > Thiomicrospirales > Thiomicrospiraceae. Next base: position 1,178 of record CAZLOM010000173.1, on the reverse strand, counting down.
TGCGCTTGCGATGGCTGGTCAAGAAGCACAACAAGCAACCGCTTACGTTACCCTAGAACCGTGTAGTCATTATGGCAGAACACCACCTTGTGCATTAGCCTTAGTCAACTCAGGGGTTTCCCGAGTGGTTTGTGCCATGCAAGACCCCAATCCCCTAGTCGCAGGAAAAGGATTGGCACTACTCAACGCGGCGGGGATCGAAGTCTCATCTGGGTTAATGGAAACCTCTGCTCGTGCACTCAATCAAGGTTTTTTGTCTCGCATGGAAGGACAACGCCCGTTCATTCGAGTCAAACTTGCTACCAGTTTGGATGGACGCACTGCCTTGGCGAATGGTCAAAGTCAATGGATTACGGGAGAAGCGGCTCGCGCTGATGTGCAGAAATTGAGAGCCAGATCAGGCGCAATCGTTACAGGGATTGAAACGGTTTTAGCCGATAATCCCTCACTAACGGTTAGACGAGCAGGTTTTGAAGACTTTCAACCTTTACGTGTGATACTAGACAGTCAACTTCGTATGCCCTTATCCGCTCACTTGTTAACCTTATCGGGACAAGTGATGATCGTTACCCTAGCCAAAACAGCCTATCAGCAAACTGAGAAAGTCTCGCAACTCACACAACTTGGGGTTCAGCTACTGGTGCTACCCGACAATGACAAAGGGCGAATTGATCTCTCACCATTGATCACTTATCTTGCCAAAGAACATCAAATCAACGATCTGTTGGTGGAAGCAGGCGCAAGGCTTGCAGGTGCTTTTGTGGAAGAAGATTTAGCAGATGAACTCTGGTGGTACACGGCAGCGGCAATCATGGGGCAGGAAGCCAGAGCAGGCTTAATTACCCCTCATTTTCAACAGATGACGGACATCTATCGTTGGCAGGTCAAAGATCAACGCATGATTGGACAAGATCAACGTATGATTTTAGAGAAGCGAATGGAAAAATCATGATTAATCGTCAAACCGTTAAACGTCATTTCAGCAAATCAGCGCATACCTATAACGCCTCAGCCGTTATGCAACAGGAAGTCGCAGAACGTTTGGCAGAACGCCTACCCTTATTCAAAATGACGCCAGAGCGCATCATTGATCTCGGGGCAGGAACAGGATTTTTATCACAACATATCCGATCTTTCTACCCCAACAGTCAACTAACCCTTGTCGATCTTTCCTTACC
>CAZLOM010000172.1:0-3248 GCA_964561185.1 uncultured Piscirickettsiaceae bacterium | reverse complement strand
GAGTTTGAAAAAGAGTTTACCTTGCTCTCGATAAATCAGACCGAATCGATGTCTTGTACTAGAGGGTGTATCAAAAAAAGCATGATCATAAAAATAATCCTTGAACAGATTGATTTGATTAACATGATAAAAAACCAGACTACCATCCTGTTTAACCAATAAAACCCCAACGGCTGTTAATTGTCCATCCCATGGCTTAGTCGGAAAAATACCCAAGATCGTGTGATGTACAAAGTCCTTTAATCGAATATTGACTTCACTCGCACGTTCGGCTTGGGCAATAGTTATTGGATAAGAAGACAAGGCTTTTTTCCCGTCCATACTAAAAAAACCTAGTAACGCATCTGCGATCATCATTGGCATCTGCGTATCTACTTTTCTCAAATTCGATTCATAGATTGCATTTTCACAGCCATGAAATTTAAGCCGTCCATGATGTGCTTGTATCGCTTGAATTCTATCTCTGATTTTAGCGTTTGTTTCTATCTGGTTAATCTCGTCAATCATTGCATCAGTTAGTGATGATCCCGTAATTTCATAGATAAAATTGGTGGCTTGCGAAGCATTCAGTAAGGTTGGGGACGCGCCTAGAAAAGATTTAATGCCTATCCCTTGTTGGTCAAATCGTTGCTGGTTCTCTTCAAAAGAGAGATAAACATCAGCCTTATCCAGCGCGTTTCCTTTGGTCTTTGATAATTGTAACCGATCGACAATCCTATCAATTTTAGCGTTTGAAAATGTTCCTTTCTCTTGCTTGATTTCAGCAACTAAACGATCAAGCTCATCTGCTGACAAGAGATCAGATAAAGCTATTTGTGTCGTTTGCTGACCATTAACCACTTCAATGTACATGTCTTGTAGCGTTAAGGTGGTTGTTCCATTATTGATGCACACCACGCGAATATGTTGAGCAGAAGGATTGGCTTGTCTATCACCATAAGGAACAATGCGTTGATGAATCAGCTTCATGACCGCATAAATTTCACTTAACTCACCCTTATTTCTTTTTGGCATTATCTGCTCCTTCTCATATCGAGTAACATAGTGTAAAAGGTGTTTCGCTACCGCTGAGACAACGGGAACACACACACTATTGCCTAATTGTTTCATCGCTTGCGTTTTGGAAACTGGGAAATGAAAACTGGGTTCTAATCCCATCATTTCAATCGCTTCCTTTAGACCAATACGCTTCACTTCACCATTAACGCGATAAAACTCCCAATTTCGTCTATCGTCTATGCCAGAGCCTTTACCACCTACTCGTAAGGTAAATCCCACCTTTTTATCACAAGGCGCACCAAAAATATCGGACATGGTTTTGGTGAGTGGTAATGCCTGTGGGAACTCAAACGGATAAGTCGTATTCACTTGCAAACGATCAAAACCGACAATAAAAATTCTGGCGCGATGTTGTGGTACATTAAAATCAGACGCTTTTAGAATTTTATAGGAAACATCATAATGAATTTCCTGTAAATACTGCAAAATGGTCGCAAAGGTATGACCGTTATCGTGATTGACCAAATGGCGAACATTTTCCAATATAAAAGCTTTGGGTCGTTTAGCCTCTAAAATATCGACGATATTGAAAAATAAATTCCCTCTTTCTGAGTTTTCACCATCCTTAAAGCCTTTTTTCTTACCTGCCTGTGAAAACGGCTGACAAGGAAAACCAGCACATAACACATCATGATCAGGAATTTGACAGGGTGAAATACTACGAATATCATCGTTAAAGAAGGCTTCATCAATAGCATGATTGTACCGATAAGTTTCTCGCGCATGCTTATCCATTTCGGAGGCAAACACACACTCTCCACCCAATTGCTTCAACGCTTGATGAAACCCACCAATACCAGCAAATAAATCAATAAAGGTAAATGTCTCTGGCGTATCGAGTTCAACGAGAGGATGATCTTGTGCTGGAAACAATTCTAAATTCATTAAACCATCACCCGAACACCACTACCTGCCGTCATTTTGCCAATGACTTGTGCTTGTGTAAACCCTGCTTGATGGAAGGTTTCTAATACACTCATCGCGCTAGAAGGATGACAGGAGACGAGGAGTCCACCGCTGGTTTGAGGGTCGCAGAGGAGTTTTCTTTGCCAGTCGGTGACGCTATCGGCTAAAGAGACCTGATCGCCGTAACTCGTCCAATTGCGCCCAATCGCCCCTGGTCCAAACCCTGCTTGAGCTAAGGCTAAGGCTTCTGACCAAATCGGAACATGATGCACCGCTACTTCTGCCCCTAACCCAGAGCCTCGACAGACTTCGAGCAGGTGTCCCAATAACCCAAAGCCAGTAACATCGGTCATCGCATGAACCCCCGACATCTGCCCTAGGCTTGTACCCACTCGGTTGAGTTGTGTGGTGCTGGCAATCATCTGTTCGTAACCTGCTGAGGGGAGTTTTAGCTTTTTCAAGGCATCCGCAAATACCCCAACACCTAATGGTTTACCGAGAATGAGCACATCCCCTTCTTTAGCACCATTATTGCGCTTAATATGGCTAGGATGCGCCAATCCCATTGCCGCCAAGCCATAAATCGGCTCAACTGAGTCAATACTATGTCCGCCTGCGATGGGAATCCCAGCGGAACGACACACGCTTTCACCACCTGCGATAATCGCTCTCATGATCTCAACGGGTAACACACTAATCGGCATCGCCACTAAGGCAAGTGCCATAATCGGCTGTCCGCCCATCGCATAAATATCGCTTAACGCATTGGTGGCGGCAATTTGCCCAAAGGTGAAAGGATCATCGACAATCGGCATGAAAAAGTCAGTCGTTGCAATGAGGGCTTGATGATCATTCAGTTGATAAACCGCCGCATCATCGCTGGTTTCAGTGCCAACCAATAAGGCAGGGGGAATAACCGCCTGTTCACGCATGCCTGCTAACATATCCGTCAATAAATTTGGCGCGATTTTACACCCACAACCACCACCATGCGACAATTCGGTTAAGCGTTTATCCATTTCTCTGTCCTAACAATAAGCATTCTATTAAAGCAGACAATTTACCACAAATGGCTTGATTACTCATCCTGAAAAAGAGAATTGATGGTGTCTTAGTGTGACCATCTTCACCATAAATGCTATCTACCCAGAGCTTTGCAATCAATTATCCTATTGATGATGCTAAAATAACGCACATTAGGCTTATTTTTTCCTCAGTTAGGAGTTCGATCATGATGCACTTTCATCCAGCAAATACCACTAGGGCAACCAAAATAATGCTTC
>CAZLOM010000171.1:0-3258 GCA_964561185.1 uncultured Piscirickettsiaceae bacterium | reverse complement strand
CTTATTTCTAATGATTCATCTTATCAAACAAGTCAATCGTATGGTGCTGATTCACCGTACCCTACATAAATATAGCTTAGACAAACAACTGCTTGAGGACACCAAAGCAGAGCCTTTACTCTGGTTGCAATGGCTTGCCCCTTGGACATGGCAAAAGCGTCACCAAGGCTCGCGTGGTGAAAGCATTCGTTTGGCACTAGAAGAGCTGGGACCTATTTTTATCAAGTTTGGGCAGGCATTGTCAACACGATTGGATTTGTTACCGCCAGATATTGCCGAAGAATTGATCAAATTACAAGATCAAGTGCCTCCTTTTGGTTCAGATCAAGCGGTTGCTTTAATCGAACAGCAATTAGGCAAGCCACTCGCAGAACTTTACGCTCATTTTGATCATAAACCGCTGGCATCTGCCTCGATTGCGCAGGTACATACGGCACAGCTACACGATGGCAGAGATGTGGTGGTTAAGGTCGTTCGTCCCGATATTTTACCTGTTATTAAAGTAGATACAGGTATTTTAGCCACACTTGCCAAGCTGACAGAAGCGATGGTGCCTGTTACCCGCCGATTGCATCCCGTGGAAGTGGTTAGTGAGTTCCAAAAAACCATCCTTGATGAATTAGACTTGATGCGTGAAGCCGCCAACGCCACACAGCTTCGCCGTAACTTTGAAAACTCTGAGTTACTGTATGTGCCTGAGATTTATTGGTCACATACCGCGCCACAGGTGATGACCATGGAGCGCATTTACGGTACGCCTATTTCCGATTTGGATGCCTTACGCGCTCAGGGCGTATCCATTGAAAAATTGTCTGAAAATGGCGTGATCATCTTCTTCACCCAAGTGTTTAAGCATAACTTTTTCCATGCCGATATGCACCCCGGTAATATCTTTGTTCTGCCTGACGGTCGCTATGCCGCCATTGATTTTGGCATCATGGGAACGCTGACACCAGAGGATCAACGCTATTTGGCAGAAAACTTTTTGGCTTTCTTTAACCGCGACTATTGGCGCGTAGCACAATTACACATTGACTCACGTTGGGTGGGTGCGGATACCCGTGTTAATGAGTTAGAGGCGGGGATTCGTTCGGTGTGTGAACCGATTTTTGATCGCCCTCTGAAAGATATTTCCTTTGGCTTGGTGCTCCTGAGACTTTTCCAAGTCGCCAGACGCTTTAAGATGGAAATTCAACCGCAGTTGGTTCTGCTACAAAAAACCCTATTGAACATTGAAGGCTTAGGTCGTCAACTCAATGATGAACTGGATTTGTGGAAAACCGCCAAACCCTTTTTACAAAACTGGATGAATGAACGCTTAGGTCCTAAGGGTTTCGTCCGTGAAATGAAAGCACAGCTCCCGTTTATATTGGAGAGTTTGCCACAGCTACCGATGCAACATCAGCAAATGATGCAAACGCTCAACCAGCAGTTACCTGTGCAAAATGCGTTATTAGCACAGTTGGTTGAAGAGCAGAAGAACAGTCGTCGCAGTCATCGACGCTTATCCTTAGGTGTGATGTTGATTCTGGCGGTACTCCTGCTCCCCGATTCTATGGCATTAGATGAATGGTTGAGGATCAGTTTGCTGACGCTAGGCGTTGGTTTGATTGTGTTGGCAGGTTAAGATGAAACAAGAAAACAGTAGTCGTTACCCTAGCAGTCGTCATCTTTACCTGCGTTTGCTCACCTATCTGAAACCCTATTGGCGAAAGGTTGGCTTGGCGATTCTTGCCATGCTGGTCATTGCAGGACTTGAACCACTCTTGCCTGCACTGATGCAACCCCTCGTTGATGAGAGTTTGATTGCCAAAAACATGGACTCCATGCTGTGGGTTCCCTTGTCGTTGTTAGGTGTATTTGTGGCAAAAGGCTTGGCAGAATACGTGGCAACGGTGTTAAGCAAAGGGGTTGCTGAGTCGGTGATTGCCGATTTGCGTCAAGCCATGTTTGCTAAGATGATGCGTTTGCCCATTGCGCGTCAGCAAAGTTTGGGCAGTGCCAATCTCTTGTCTCGCGTTACCTTTGACGTGGCTCAGGTGGCGATGGCACTATCAAGCGTGTGGATTGTGTTGGTTCGTGACAGCTTAATTTTAATCGGCTTACTCGGTTTCTTACTCTATACCAGTTGGCAGTTGACCCTGTTTATTCTGGTGATCGCGCCTATTGCGGCTTGGATTATCCGTAAAGCCAGCGGTTTGATGCGTACTTCTAGTGCCGAGGTTCAAGGTAGCATGGGCAAGGTCACGCACATTTTAGATGAAGCCTTAACGGGGCGACGTGAAATCAGCATCTATGCAGGGCAAGCTCATGAACAGGCACGATTTGCACAGGCTGTGACCCAATTGCGTCAGCAAACCATGGCAATTGTCAAGGTGTCGAGTGCCAATGTTCCTTTGGTGCAGGTCTTGGCGGCGGTTGCTGTGGCGTGCGTCTTGTATGTGGCAACGCAATTGTCCGCTCAGTCCTTGCTCACACCGGGACAATTAATTGCCTTTATCACCGCCATGTCGATGTTATTTGAGCCGATTCGTCGCCTAACAGGCATCAATGAACCCTTGCAAAAAGGCTTGTCCGCCTCAGAAAGTATTTTTCACTTGTTAGACGAAGCCGATGAAGCTGAGGGTCTGCCCGTTGTGAGTCATGATCCCGTCACTGTGTCAGGCAATTTGTCTTTTGTCGATCTCTGTTATCACTATCCTGAACAAGAAACGCCTGCCTTAGATCAGTTGACGATTGATTTGCCCGCAGGTCAGATGTTGGCATTGGTGGGAGCTTCGGGGAGCGGTAAAAGTACCTTGGTGAATTTACTCTGTCGCTTTGTTGAACCTAGCTCAGGACAGATGCTTTGCGATGGACAATCTATTCAGCAGATGGGGTTAATGGCATGGCGTGATCAGCTTGCCTTGGTGAGTCAGCAAATTATCTTGTTTGATGATTCGATTGCCAGCAACATTGCTTACGGTTGTACCGACCCTGCGCAAATTGATTGGCAAAGGGTTGAGTCTGCCGCTAAGGCCGCGCACGCTTGGTCATTTATTCAAGCCTTACCGCAAGGATTACATACGCCTGTGGGTGAAGGGGGAGCGCGTTTATCAGGTGGTCAGCGACAACGCTTGGCGTTGGCAAGAGCCTTCTATAAAGACGCGCCCATTTTGGTGCTGGATGAAGCAACTTCTGCCTTAGATACGGAATCAGAGCAGTTGATTACGCAAGCCCTGTGCAGTTTGCGCGGACACAAAACGGTGATTGTGATCG
>CAZLOM010000170.1:0-3297 GCA_964561185.1 uncultured Piscirickettsiaceae bacterium | reverse complement strand
ATCGTAAAGGCATGACCACCGCAGAAGCAGAGCGTTGGCTCGCCCCGAATTTGGGATACGACCCTGAGGAGTTTGATTGATGCGTAGACCTATTTAAGCTAATATTTATCCAACTAACCCATACATAAGGCTGAGCTGTGGCTACTGATTTTAAAGATGCACATGATCGTCATTTTGCAGATGCCAATACACTTTATCATGCAAACCGCTGGGCAAATGCAGATCACTTGTATGGTTTGTCGGCTGAATGTGGATTAAAAGCACTTATGGTGTCTTTTGGCATGCAACTACAGACAAATGGTGCACCAAATAAATCTGATAAAGAGCATATCAATAAGTTGTTACCACGATACGAAGCCTATCGTTCTGGTCATCATGAAGGCATAAACTATCCATTATCGCAAACCAATCCGTTTACTAACTGGGATGTTAATCAGCGTTATGATTCCCAAGTAGGATTCACGCAATCCGTTGTTGATCCCCATCATCAAGGTGCAAAAGAGATAAATAGTCTGGTTAAAAAAGCACAATTAGAAGGATTACTCTAAGATGATTATTTTTGATCAAATTCTTGAGACCACTAAGGATGTATTTAATCGACATCAAACACTAATTAACCAACTCGGTGAAGTTATCATTAACCGAGATTTGAATGGTCGAGTCCGTTTAATCCTTTCTGAACAACACCAAAGCACAGACACCAAACAACTTGAAGCTGATTTAAAAACTGCGCTGAACCCACACGGGGCACAATCCACTTTCATTTTATATGAAGAAAACATTGAAGATATCAAACAACTCTCCCCTGTATTTACTTTAGATGATGAAGAATTTCCTAACGTATTTGTTGCCGATCGTCTGGCAAGTGAAAATCAGTGGGCAAATATCATTGAACCAGAAAATAACAATCAAGCTAAAAGAATTGTTTTTTTCTCAATCAAGGGCGGCGTTGGTCGTTCTAGTGCATTAGCGGTTACAGCTTGGACGTTGGCAGAGCAAGGTAAAAAAGTACTTGTACTAGACCTAGATTTAGAGTCTCCAGGGTTATCGTCCAATCTGCTACCCGAAGAACGTCGCCCAACCTACGGAATTACCGACTGGCTCGTAGAAGATTTAGTTGATAATGGGAATCAGATTATTGACGATATGGTAGCAACCAGCCTACTCTCACACAATGGAGAAATATTAATAGTCCCTGCCCACGGGCGTGAATTTGGTGAATATATTGCTAAACTGGGGCGAGTATGGATGCCAAAAATACTTGATTGCGGTCGTCAAGAAAGTTGGTCTGATCGTTTAGAACGACTTATTAGCGAGCTTGAACAAATCTATCACCCAGATGTCATTTTAATTGACTCAAGAGCTGGTATAGATGAAGTTGCTTCAACTTGCATTACTCATCTTAAAGCAGATTTAATTTTACTCTTTGCCCTTGCTGGCGAACAAACATGGACAGGTTACAGCATCTTATTTGATTATTGGCTAAGAATGGGCGTTGTTGAATCTATTAGAGATCGTTTACAAATCATAGCATCCATGATCCCTGAAACAGAGGGACAAAAGTATGTTGCCGATCTGAAAGAAACAGCACATGATATTTTTACTCGCTACGCTTATGATGAGCTGCAACCAAACAGTCAAAGTGAGTTTAATTTCAATGAAGAAGATGACACAGCACCGCACTATCCTTGGTTAATTCGTTGGCATCGCTCGTTTCATGGGTTAGCCTCATTACATGGTGACTTAGAAACAATTGATAACGAAGTTGTGCGATTAGTATTTGGTAATTTTCTTAATCATCTTCTACCCATGGCAGGAGTAAACAATCATGATTGATGTGAACAAAATTCGCCATGCAATGATACAGGTTTTACCAATAGATACTGCGCATGATAATGAATCACTTGACCCTCGTTTTATATATCTGCCCACTGCTCATATTAAAGCATTACGCCTATCATGCAGTTTAGTTGTTGGTGCTCGAGGTGTCGGCAAGTCCTTTTGGACGAGTGCGATCGCATCTCCTGATGTGCGTAGAAAACTAGGACATGACTTACCAGAACTTCAAAACATAGACGTAGAAATTGGTTTTTCGGCTCAATCCAATCCAATCAGCTACCCCGACATTGATACTTTTACTTTCATGATAAATAACAATTTCTCCGCTTATGACATTTGGCGTACTGTTATTGCGCGTTGGTTGAGAAGTATTAATACTAAACTAAATTCACCAGAAGAGCTGTCTCCTAATGCTCGTTGGCAAGAAAGTGTTACATGGGTAAGAGACAACCCAGAATTGTTTGCGCATTTAATGCATGAAACAAACTTATATTTTTTGCAATCTGGAAAGATGGGATTAATTGTCTTTGATGCCTTAGATAGAACCAGCCATAACTGGAACGCCATGAGCATTATTATTCGTGACTTATTGCGTGTTGTTTTATCGCTCAGATCATTTTCACATTTACATGCAAAAGTGTTTTTACGAGAAGATCAATTTAACCGTACCGTTATGAGTTTTCCTGATGCTTCTAAATTATTACCTACCAAAGTAGAGCTGACTTGGTTCGCAAATGATCTATATGGATTATTGTGGCAAATGTTATGTAACGCAGCAGATAATGATGGTGAGCAATTACGTGGTCTTTATCAACAAATAGTAGACGATTTAGAATCTATGGATTCGGCTTTTCGAGTTAGTGATGACTTTAAAAGAAATGTTAATTTGCAACGTAAACTATTTGCTTTACTTGCTGGAGAATGGATGGGTAAAGACCATCGTCGAGGTGTCCCATATGTCTGGACTGTCAGTCACCTAGCTGATGGTCAAGGTTTTACTTCTCCGCGTTCTTTTTTAGTGGCTATTCGCAAAGCAGCCGAAGACTCACTCGAAAAATACACCAATTATGATTTTGCACTGCATTATGAAAGCATTAAAAAAGGGGTACAAAAAGCCTCTGAAATTCGAGTACAAGAAATTGCAGAAGACTACGCTTGGGTAACTGAGGTTATGACACCATTGCGCGGCCTAACCCTTCCTTGTGAGTTTAGTCAAATAGAAGAAAAATGGCATAGTAAATTCCCTGAGGGTGTATCTGCTATTACCGTGGCGACGCTACCACCTCAGAATACGAGTTGGCAAGGCACAAAAGAAGACTTAGAGCGCATTGGCATCTTTAAAACTAAAAATGATGGTCGCATTGATATGCCTGATTTATATCGTCTTGGTTTTGGACTTGGTCGCCGTGGTGGTGTTAAACCTATTAAACAAAATACCCAAGCATGACCACCGCAGAA
>CAZLOM010000169.1:0-3323 GCA_964561185.1 uncultured Piscirickettsiaceae bacterium | reverse complement strand
TTCAATGATAAAACTGCTCTACAAAGCCCATCAATTTATCCTGCACACGAGGTAGTACGACTTTTCGCTCTAAGAGTTTTGGCTTGACGCTGAGGGTGTTGGCGATGTCTTCTTTGAGCGGTGGGCGTTGTTCGTATAGGTAGGTTTCGATGACTTCCTGTGCTTTTTGCACAATCAAGTTTTCTTCATTCACCAAGTAGGTAAAGGCTTTATCTTTTTCAGCTTGCCAAAAGGCATCGAAAGCATCCTCAATCGTATCCACATCGCTCAGGGTTGCTAAATGACCGTCAATGAACTTCTCAATCAACTCACGTTTGCTTCTCAGCTGGGCGTTGCCGTTCATGATGTTGATGATGGCTTGACGTTGGGTTTCCTTTTCTGTGCCTTGTGCGCCTTGCAGTTTGGCGAGCAGTTTCAGGATATAGCTGACGTTAATGTCATCCTTGTGAATCAATTCTAACTCAAAGTCCACGTCTTCTAAAATGGAAACTTTTTGTTTGCCTTCACCCTTGCCAATGCTGTCGTGAATGTCCAGATATTTGCTTTTGTAATCCTCAAATTCTTGTTCGGTCATGGCAAGATCATCGACACTGAAATCAGCAAAACTGCCTAGGATGTTTTTGAAGCGCATCAACTCACGAAACGCTTTCACAAATGCCAGTTTTTCTTCTTCGCTGGTCAGGTTATCGACACTACTAACGGTCGGAGCAATGGCTTTTAAGGCTTCCAATGCTTGAATGAACAGGGCGACATATTCTTGATAGGGCTTCATGAGAATGATGTCTTTTGCCTCTTTGTTTGAGAACAAGGCAATGGCTTCATCGGTGGCAGATTTGAGGTTACGAAAGCAAACGATATTTCCCTGCGATTTTTGCTCATTCAAAATGCGGTTGGTGCGTGAAAAGGCTTGAATCAAGCCATGATATTTGAGGTTTTTATCAACATAGAGGGTGTTGAGTGTTTTGCTGTCAAAGCCCGTGAGGAACATATTGACCACCAGCAAAATATCAATCTGTCGCTCTTTGACGCGCTTGGATATGTCGTTGTAGTAGTTATAAAAACTCTGGCTGTCTTTGGTAGTGAAATTCGTGCCGAAGGTGGCGTTGTAGTCAGCAATGTAGCCTTCTAGTTTATCTCGGCTGTGTTGTGAAAGATACTCATCTTCGCCCTCACCCTCTTCCCGAGGGAGGAGGTCATAACCATTTGCAGATTTGTCCTCTTCATTGGCGGTGTAGGAAAAAATAGTGGCAATTTTGAGCGGATGTTGACGTGCCTTAAAGGTGTCGTAGTATTGCGTCAGCACATCGACACTGCTCACGCACATCATGGCGGTAAAACTTCGGCTGTGCGTTTTGCGGTCGTGGTTGGCGATAATGTAGTCAACGATTTTGCCAATGCGTTGCGGTGATTCCAGCAGTTCTTTGGTGTCTATGTCTTCGACTTCAATGTCGAGATTGGTTCCACCGATTTTTTCACGATAGCGTCCAACATACTCAACCGAAAACTTCAGCACATTGTCATCGCTAATGGCATCGGTGATAACGTACTTGTGCAAGCAGTCATCGAACAGTTCTTTCGTCGTTCGTTTACCCAAGGCATTACTGGCGGCATTGTCGGCAAAAATGGGCGTACCCGTAAAGCCGATCATTTGGTGTTGGTTGAAAAATTGGGTGATGTTTTTGTGTGTTTCCCCAAATTGACTGCGGTGACATTCATCGAAAATAAAGACAATGTGCTTGTCTTTCAGCCCGTCCATACTGGCTAGATAGCGTTGTTTGTTAATGGCGGTGTTGAGTTTTTGGATGGTGGTCACAATCAATCGGGTATCGTCTTTGAACTGACGCACCAAGGCTTGGGTGTTGTCTGTACCATCGACACTGCCATCGCTGAAGCTGTTAAATTCTTTGGTGGTTTGATAGTCCAAGTCTTTACGGTCAACGACAAACACCACTTTATGCACCTTGGGCAGTTTCATCAAAATTTGTGAGGCTTTGAACGAGGTTAGGGTTTTTCCTGAGCCTGTGGTGTGCCAGATGTAGCCGTTTTTATGACTGTTCATCACCCGATCAATAATCGCTTCGACAGCATAAAATTGATAGGGGCGCAATGCCATGAGTACCTTGGTCGATTCTGCCAGTACGATGTATTTGCAGATCATTTTTGCAATATGACAAGGCTCGAAAAAAACTTGTGCAAAGTCAGACAGGTTGGTGATGTTGTTGTTTTCTTTGTCTGCCCAAAAGAAGGTTTGCTTGAAGGTTTGGGTTTTATTATTGGCGTAATACTTGGTGTTCACGCCATTGGAGATGACAAACAGTTGAACGTAATGGAACAAGCCAGCATTTGCACCATAAGAATGACGTTGGTAGCGGTTAATCTGGTTAAAGGCTTCTTTGAGTTCTAAGCCTCTGCGCTTGAGTTCGATTTGAACCAAAGGCAAGCCGTTAATCAGAATTGTGACATCGTAGCGGTTTTTGTACTGCCCTTCGATGGTGATTTGTTGCGTGACTTGGAACAGGTTTTGACACCAGTGTTCGCTGTTCAAAAATTCGATGTAACGGGTTGTGCCGTCGTCTAAGGGCAAGGCGAACTTATCCCGCAAGAGTTTGGCTTTCTCGAACACATTGCCTTTGCTCAGGTGGTTCAGCACACGGTTAAACTCGGTCTGTGATAGCGTGGTTTGGTTATGCTTTTCCAACTGACGCTTGAGATTTGCCAATAGCTCGGCTTCGTCTTTAATGCTGACGGGGTCGTATTTTAGCCCAATGAGTTGGCTAACGAGGTTGGCTTCGAGAAGGGCTTCGGGTTGGGTGCTACTCATAACTTTCCTGTCGGTGCAGTACGCGACCAATCATAAATCATAAAGTTTTGCATGTTAATGGTTAATGATTGCATATCGTCTTTTCCTCGTACTCTTGGTATATTCCCCTCCGTTGGAGGGGTGGCAGGCGTAGCCTGACGGGGTGGTTATGGTATTGTGTTTCTCTTTGACCACCCCCGCCTTTGGCGACCCCTCCAACGGAGGGGAATTGTTCGGTGCTGTGTCAAAAAGCATCATTCACACAAACATCTGCTGAAGCAGACCCTTTTGATTAGCTTCATTCGTTTGTACCTAATGAATTTGCTTCTGAGATAGCTTCAGGTTGGGTGGTCATAGCGATTCCATCATCGTTTTAAGGTGGCACTATATTCAATCATCCAAAGCATCCCACAGCGATTCGATAGGTTGTACCTTGCCCTGTTTTACGTCATCCATGCCTTGTTGAATGGACAGAAGAAGTTCAGCACCCTGCACTTTTTTAAGGGCTTCTGCCATTTTTTCG
>CAZLOM010000168.1:0-3349 GCA_964561185.1 uncultured Piscirickettsiaceae bacterium | reverse complement strand
TATGTCATAATAATCGCTATTTTGTTTACCTTGAGTTAATGATGATGCAAAAACACCTCTTGTCCGATTACCAACCCCTAACCTACCTTATTGATCAGGTCAAACTAAGCTTTCAGTTGTCCGCTGAGGCAACCTTGGTGCATAGCGAGTTACAGATAACGAACCTTGCTGATACGGCACAGACCATTGCCCTAAATGGTGAAGCACTTATGTTATTGGCGGTCAGTTTGAATGGTCAGGCATTGGGTGCGTCAGAGTATCAAGTATCTGACATGGCGTTGTCTTTGTTACTCCCTTTAGGGCAATCGGTATTGTCGATGACAACGCAGATCAATCCTAAAGCCAACACAGCCTTAGAAGGCTTATATTTATCGGATGGGGTGTATTGTACTCAGTGTGAGGCAGAAGGCTTTAGACGGATTACCTACTTCCCTGATCGCCCCGACATGATGACGGTTTATCAAGTGCGTATCGAAGCAGATGCCGAACAAGTGCCTGTATTATTGTCGAATGGTAACTGCATTGAATCAGGCACTTTAGCCGATGGCAAACACTTTGCCGTGTGGCAAGACCCACATCCCAAACCCAGTTATCTGTTTGCCTTGGTTGCAGGAAATTTGGTCTGTCAATCACAAACCTTTACCACCGACGAAGGGCGTGAGGTGTCGCTAGAAGTCTATGTAAAAGCGCATCATCAACATCGTTGCCAACATGCCCTAGACTCACTTGCCAATGCCATGCGTTGGGATGAGGAAACCTTTGGTCTCAGCTACGACCTAGACAGATACATGATTGTGGCAGTTGATGATTTCAACATGGGTGCAATGGAAAACAAAGGCTTAAATGTCTTTAATGCCAAGTTTGTCCTTGCCGATCCTGCTACCGCTACCGATGCTGACTACACCAATGTTGATAGCGTCATTGCTCACGAATACTTCCATAACTGGACAGGCAATCGCGTGACCTGTCGTAACTGGTTTCAGTTGACACTCAAAGAAGGGTTAACCGTTTTCCGCGACCAATGCTACACCGAAGACACACTCTTAGGTGCAGTCAAGCGCATTGAAGATGTGCGCCTATTGCGTAGCGCACAGTTTAGTGAGGATTCAGGTCCCTTACGTCATCCGATTATGCCTGATAGCTATGTTGAAATGAACAACTTTTATACCGCCACGGTTTATGAAAAAGGGGCGGAAGTGGTGCGCCTGTATCAAACCTTGCTCGGTAAAGAGGGTTTCCGTAAAGGCATGGATTTGTATTTTTCGCGTCATGATGGGCAAGCCGTTACCGTTCATGAGTTTCGTAACGCCATGGCTGATGCCAATGGTGTTGACCTTGCTCAAATGCACCATTGGTACACACAGGCAGGAACGCCCGTGGTTAAGGTTGATTGGAGCTACCAAGACCAGACCTTGCGTATTCGTTTAACACAATCCCTACCCCACCTGACACCCGCTGAGTTTACGCCCCTATTGATTCCTGTTGACATGGCGATCTTTACCGAATCAGGACAGAGACAAACCGCCAAGCTCGCACAAGGCGAAGGACGTTGGCAGGGTTCAGAAGGAAGTTTGTGGTTAGGTGATACGGAAGCAGAGTTTGTGCTAACCGATGTAATGCAACCGCCTAAGATTTCTTGGTTACGTCATTTCTCTGCCCCTGTCATTTTACAACTTGCCCCTACCCTAGAGGATTATTTATGGCAAGCCATGTATGACGATGACTTATTTAATCGTTGGGAAGCCTGTCAGCAAGCATGGGTGTTGATTCTCAAAAATGGCGTGCTTGCCTTGCGCGATGGACAGGATTATGAACCTCCTAGCGCGATGAAAGACTTGTACCAACGCCTATTAAATGATGATCAACTGCCGAAAGCATGGTTGGTTGAAGCCGTCAAATTACCGAGTTTCGATTATTTGGCACAGCAGTTAGATACCCTTTGGGTTGAGGAGTGGTTAGCCGTCATTCGTCAAACGAAAGCATGGCTAGGTGAGGTGTTAACAGCAGATTGGTGGCGTGTGATTGAGCGTTCAGCGTTAGAAAGCGTCTATCGTTTTAACGCCCAAGCCATGGCAGATCGTGCCTTGCATCAGCAGGCATTAGCCTATCTTGCCGAAGGTAAAGACGAACGCGCGTGGGCAGTGGCTTACGAGCAGGTACAAGCTGGCGACAACATGACACTGGTTCAATCCGCCTTAACCCTGCTGGTTCACACCAATGCACCACAAGCAGAATCCGCTTTAGCCTTATTTTATGATCGTTGGAAAGACCTACCCTTAGTGGTTGATAAATGGTTCTCGATTCAAGCAGGATCACCGCAACTGACCGCTCAACAAGTCGATGCACTCAGCACACATCCAGCCTTTGTATGGACAAACCCTAACCGTGTGCGTAGTGTCTATGGTGTCATGGGAAGAGCAAATGCTAAGGTCTTCCATCAAGCCGATGGACAGGGTTATGCACTGGTCGCAAAACGGATTGTCGAAATTGATGCCATTAACCCACAACTCTCAGCCCGCTTGCTACAAGCCTTCTCAAGCTGGCGTAAATACCCAGAAACCTATCAGCAAATGGCGAAAACGGAACTGGAAGCTATTCGTAAGGTTGATACCTTATCGAAAGACGCTGGGGAAGTATTGGGCTATTTGTTGGAGGGTTGATCTTCTGACGGTAGGCGTTTTCATGAAACTCTTCAGATAGACGGAGAAGAAGCATGCGTTCACAACAATGGGTCATGATGTTTGCCGTGATGGCGGCAATAGCAATGGGTATAGGGTGCATGATGTTATCATCAACAACAGCGGTGGTATCGCCAAAAACGGTCTTAGACTACTGGTACACAGACAGTTCAAAAGCCCATTGGTTTGCTTCTACACCAGAGATTGATCAGGAAATCAAGGAACGATTTGAGGCAACATGGCAAGCGGGTTCTCGTCATGAGTTAGATAATTGGTGCGAAACGGCGGAAGGATGTTTGGCACTGGTGATTGTGTTAGATCAATTTCCATTGAATATGTATCGCGGACAAGAAATCAGTTTTAGTACAGAAGCGCAAGCCAGAAATATGGCACGCTTGGCGATCAGTAAGGGATTTGATCAACAACTCCCTAAGGACAAACTTGCCTTTTTATACCTGCCCTTCATGCACAGCGAAACCCTTGCTGATCAAGAGCAATCCGTACAATTGTTTTTTGAAGCAGGTTTGGATGATAACATCAGTTTTGCACAACATCACCGTGATATTGTTGCACGCTTTGGACGATTTCCACATCGAAACGCTATTTTAGGTCGTGTCAGCACCCCAGAGGAGATTGCCTATATGCAATCGTCAGAAGGATTCAAAGGTGGT
>CAZLOM010000167.1:0-3354 GCA_964561185.1 uncultured Piscirickettsiaceae bacterium | reverse complement strand
ATCAACACTCACAGGGCAGAAATCACTGCCCTGCATAGAGTCGATGATAGACACCACCTTGCACTTTCAGCAACTGCTCATGCGTTCCCTGCTCAATAATTTTCCCTGCGTCAAACACCAACACCCGATCCGCCTCTTTCACCGCTGATAAGCGATGTGCAATGATCAGCGTGGTACGTTGACTGAGAAAGCCACGCATTGCCTGATGAAGTTTGGCTTCGGTGTGTGTATCGAGCATGGAGGTTGCCTCGTCGAGAATGACGATTTTGGGTTGCGCCAACATCATTCGAGCAATGGCAAGCCTTTGTCTTTGTCCACCCGATAAACGCACCCCATTACGCCCGAGCATGGTTTCTAACCCATGCGGTAACTCGCGCACAAAGTCGGCTAATTGAGCAACTCCTAATACCTCCCACAAGGCATGATCACTCACTTCTTCCCCGAGACTCAGATTGTGACGCAAAGACGCGTTAAACAACATCGGCTGTTGCAGGACGACACCAAGGTTGGCCCTTACCTGTTCAAAGCCTAACTCTGTCACCGAAACCCCACCAAAGCGAATGTCTCCTGCGGTCGGGGCATACAAGCCCAATAACAACTGAACCAACGTCGATTTGCCCGCACCTGAAACCCCGACCAAAGCCACCTGCTCTCCCGCGCCAATCTGCACCGACACCTGATCTAAAATCGGATCACCCTCTTCCTGATAAGCAAAACTCACCTGATCTAATTGAATGTCTAAGGTCGTTTGTTGCGCAAACGCACTGACTTGGGCGGTATAATGGGGTTCTTCTGTACTCTCTAAGAGTTGATTGATGCGCGTTAATGCCGCTTTAGCACCATAATAAGAGACTTGCACAGACAAGAGTTCTTGCACAGGGCCCATCATAAACCACAAGTAGCCAAACACAGCGATCATTTCGCCAATACTCAAATCGGAGAAAAGCACCATCAAAATGGCGGTGGCACGAAACAACTCAAACCCGAGCAAGAATACACCAAAGGAAAAACGGGATAAGGCATCGGACTTCCAGCCTGAGGCGACCGCAGAGGCGCGTACCTCTTCAGCATTCTGCTTTGCCTTGGCTAAAAAGCGTTTGTCGGCATTGGTTGCTCTCAGCTGTTGCATGACCTCTAGGGTTTCGGATACCGATTGCGCTAGGGCTTCAAACGCCGTGTTTTCTCTTTGTTTCCACGCTTTGACTTTCTTCCCCAACATCATGGTCAAACCAATCACAAAGGGATTCAGAAACAGGATAATTAAGGCTAACTGCCAATGAATCCAGAGCAGAACAAGGGCGACCCCGATAATGCTCAAGACAGCAACCAGCACCTTAGCAATGGTTTCACCGAGAAATTTATCAACCGTTTCGACATCGGTCAGCAATCGTGCCGTGACTTGACCAGAACCTAAGGATTCATACACCTGCATACTGATGCGCCCGAGTTTATCGAGCAACTGCTCACGGACGCTCAGGGTAACGGTTTTCGACAGGCTAACAAAAATGCGCGTGGTTGCAACCCCCATCAACAAACTGCCTAATCTGAGTAACACCGTCACCAGCGTCACCAACACCACAATGGCAATCGCGCCCATCCACGCCTCAGGCACGACTAAGGCAACCAACTCCGTTAGCGTTGCTGGCTTGTTGAGCAGTAACTCATCAACCAATAAAGGCATCAGCAAAGGAACTGGAACCGCCATCACTGCCCCAAAGAGCGCGAGTAGCTGTCCCCAGAATAAGCGTTTAGGGTGTTGTTTAATCGTCGTCCACAGACTCTTGAGGGTGATCATCGGTAACATCCAAGGCAAATAACAAAGAGAAGATGACTATTGTACCTGAACAGACAAGCGTTTTTGCAGAAGGACTGATTTGGCGTAACCAAGCAAGGCCAACGATCAGCGATGCAAAACACTGCCAAACGACCCAAAATGCGCTAAAATAAGCCTTTTTAGCTTATTGCGTAAGTGGGTGAAATCATGGAACTGTCTGAATTAACTGCAATCTCTCCTGTTGATGGTCGTTATGGGGCGCGTTTGGCTCCCTTGAAGGCTATTTTTAGTGAGTATGGCTTGATTAAATACCGTACACAGGTAGAAGTCGCTTGGTTATTAGCCTTATCCGAAGAATCAGGCATTACAGAAGTTCCTGCCTTATCACAAGAGGCAAAAGCCCATCTGGATCGTTTGGTTTCAGGGTTTGATTTAACCCTTGCACAAGCCGTTAAAACACACGAAAAAACAACCAATCATGATGTCAAAGCGGTGGAGTATGCCATCAAAGATCATATTCAGAGCCATGCTGAATTAGCGAAAGTGATGGAGTTTGTTCACTTTGCTTGTACCAGTGAAGACATTAACAATCTTTCTTATTCGTTAATGCTTAAAGATGCGCGAGATCAGGTGTTATTGCCCACCATGCAGGCAGTCATTGATGCCATGACAGACAAAACACTTGCTTACGCAGACATTGCCTTATTAGCCAGAACACACGGTCAACCAGCCAGCCCAACAACGATGGGTAAAGAATGGGCGGTGTTAACCTATCGCTTGGCACGTCAACGTCAGCAACTCGCTCACGTACCATTATTAGGTAAAATCAATGGCGCGACGGCTAACTATAATGCTCACTTGGCTTCTTATCCAGAAGTAAACTGGACAGCCTTATCACAGAAAGTCATTACAGGGTTAGGCTTAACTTACAACCCTTACACCACCCAAATCGAACCGCACGATTTTATTGCAGAATACTTACAAGCGGTTGAGCGTTTTAATACGATTTTGATTGATTTTGACCGTGATATTTGGGCGTACATTAGTAATGGTTTCTTTAAGCAGAAAGTGATTGCGGGTGAAGTGGGTTCGTCAGCCATGCCACATAAGGTAAACCCGATTGATTTTGAAAACTCTGAAGGTAACTTGGGCATGGCAAATGCCATCATGGCGCATTTGGCTGGTAAATTACCGATTTCTCGTTGGCAGAGAGATTTAACCGATTCAACGGTTCTGCGTAACCTTGGTGTTGGGATTGCTCACAGCATGATCGCCTATCAAGCAACCTTAAAAGGCATCAGCAAGTTAGAAATCAATGAAGTGGCGATTGCCAATGACTTAGACAACAACTGGGAAGTCTTAGCCGAAGCCGTGCAAACGGTGATGCGTCGTCATGGTATCGAAAAGCCTTACGAGAAACTGAAAGAACTCACCCGTGGTAACAAACTCAATGCCGAAGGAATGCGTGAGTTTATCGCCAAACAAGACCTGCCAGAAGAAGCGAAGACTTACTTAAGCTCTCTGACCCCTGCAACCTATATTGGTAATGCGGCTGAACAAGCCAAGCGGATTAAAGAGGA
>CAZLOM010000166.1:0-3383 GCA_964561185.1 uncultured Piscirickettsiaceae bacterium | reverse complement strand
AAGCGACGAGCACGATTAAAAGCAAATAACCCCATGATTACGCCAACTTGTGCTTGAATGCGATCATAGGAATAGACTTATGATCAAACACACGATTCCAGTTTGTGCCAGTCGCCAATTCAGCAGGCGTTGGGAAACTGCCAACTGGTGTACCTGTGAACTGCATACCAACTGGATGAAGAATGAAGCGTTTACGCATTGCAAACACATCTTCGCCTGCTAGAATGTCACGATCTGTTTCTAAGTCAGACTTGCCAACCGTTGCACTGGCATAACCAATTGCGCCATTACCGAAAATGTAGGTAGTAAACACGCCAGAAGTAACAGGTAATCCATCGTCAACAATGACACGCTTGCCCATGTAATAAGCCACACGATCAGAAGCATCCTTGCCTTTTTCATAAGCGATTAATTGCTGTTTTGCTAGATAGGTTTCAGTAGATGAGTGCATTGCGATTGCGGTTACTGCTGACTTGGCATCACCCAACAACTGCATAGCATCTAAGAATGTGTTAGCGTTGAATGAGTTTTTATCGGCTGTTGATTGTGCTGAAATATCAGAGATCAATGCCGACATAGATGATGATGCAAATACGCCTTTCACGGTTGATAACAATTCAGCTTGCATCTTACGTTGCCAGAAGCTAGACACTTTATTTAGGATTGAGCGTGCTGGATCAGCACCAGCAAATACTGCCGCTAAATCATTAGAACCCCATGCCTTACCACGCCCGATAATCACCGCTTTTTGTTTGCCCGTGGTGATTTTTTCTGGCGTTAACGCTGTATCATCATCAAGCGTTTCTAAATCGCCAGATAGGTCATTGAAGTGTGGCATGTTAATGGTTGAACCGCCTTCTGGAAGTTTCACACCAGGTACATTAGCAACTACGCCAGAAGTCCAAAATAATGACTTCTCAGTGGTCATGTTTTCGCCATATTGATTCCAAACCTCTGGGGTTAGGATGTCTGCAATTTTTACGACTGACATTTAATTTTCCTCAATCAGTTAAGTGTTTGTTTCAGTTGTTCTGCTAGAGCAGGGTTTTCTGCCTGTAAGCGAATTTGCTCGGTTAGGTTTCCAGTTTGGAAAGGGTTTTCAGCCTTTCCACCGCCACCATTTGCCACAAACCCACTGCCACCGTTTGCAGGTGCTTTAAGTAGGTGTGGTTTTGCCTTGGCAATCCCTGCCAGTGCATCAGACAAACTGAGCATCGCACCCTTATCATCTGAATAGAGAACATCATCACCATCGATTGTCAGCTTCTGCTTAACCATTAACTCGACCAACTCGTTATCAATGAATTGATGCTTTGACATCGCTTCTTTTAACGCTGAATTGGTGCGTAAATCGGTTAACGCCTTGTCTTTTTCGCCTAACTGACTGTTTGCCGTTTCCAGCTCCTTAGTCAGTCGTTTTAATTGCGCTTCGACCTGCTTTTTCGCTTCCGCCATGCCTTTAGTATCAGGTAGGTTGTCGAGTTCGCTTAAATCGCTTAACCCCAAACGCTCCAAAAGGTCGTCAAGGTTCTTTTGCAGGGTTGAGATTTTGTCATCCTTGCCTTTACGGTTTTTGATGCTTTCATCTTTTGCCTGATTGTATTTACTCGTTAACTCGTCAATATGTTCCTGAATCTGCGATCTCACATCGTCAGATAACCCAAATTTGCTTAAATCCATGGTGACACCTCTCGTGTAGTTGAGGTGATAGTAATGGGTATATTTTCAGATTCTTCCCCAAGAATTGAGAAACGGTGAAATAGAATGAAAAAAACGAGGAGGTTTTATGATCCCGACACAAATTACCCAATGGCAATTGTCAGCCGATGCGCTGAATGGGACAGGAAAGTTTAGCGATAAATCTGCGCTTGTCAAATTCCCACGAGAAACCGATGAGCGGTACAGTCAGCGTAAAACCCTGTCTTTTTACCGTAATTTCATGCGTGAAAAGTGCATGCGTATTGCAGGCTATCTCTCGACCAAACAAGTATTGAGAGAGGTTAATCACCCCTTGCTCGATGAATTGATCGATGACTGCGACCTAAAAGGCAATAGCATCAGCGTGTTTATGAGCAGTCTAGTAGTAGAGTTAAAAGCTCGTGGAACAATGCTTGTGTTAGTTGATATGCCTGCCGATATGAACGAATCCCTCAGAAAATCACCTTATTTCGTGCCAATCCTGCCAGAGACCATTACCGATTATGTGCTAGGGGTCAACGGCAAGCTAACCAGCCTTTCATTTAATACAACGCAACTGGTAGAGGGAAAAGACAAGTCTGTCACCAGAACCTACACCACAGAGGGTTGGACGGTAAAAGATGGAGACAAGGTGTTGGCACAGGGCGACTATAACCTAGGTGGTTTGTGTCCAGTCGTGGCGATTACCGAACACGGGGATTTCCCTTGTGTGGGTGAGTTCTATCAGATTGCTGAGATCAGCGTGGCGATCATGAACAAGGAGTCTGAGAAAAACGACATCTTACGCAACCAGACATTCAGCATCTTAACCTACAACATCCCTATTGCTGAAACGGACATTCAAAGAGACATCATTGATGCTGAAACCGCCGCCGCGGTGGAAAGTCTCGGCACAAACAACATGCTCACCTATCAAGGCGAACGCCCTGCTTTTGTCGCACCCGATGCAAGCCCAGCGGAAACCATCGAAACACACATCCAACGCCTAAAAGCAGATATTGATAACATCGCCTATAACGTGGTGTTTGATGGTACTGAAAGCGGTGTTGCCAAGCGTTACCGATTCCAAGACCTAAACTCAGCCCTGTCTCGATTGGCTCGCAAGTGTGAAGACGGTGAACGACAACTGCTCAACCTTGCTTGCTTGTGGTTAGGAATGCAACCGAATTTCATCGTTCAATATGCCAGCGATTACAACCTAACGGATATTGAGTCTGATATTGCCATGCTCACCAACTTGCAAGCGGTATCTGCACCACCTGCTTATCAGCAAGCCAAACTTAAAGCCATTGCACGCATTGATTTAGCAGGGTTGGATCAGGTTGAACTTGATCAGGTGTTGGCACAGATTGACGAGGCGAGTTTTGAGGTTGCACCACAAGTAAATGCAGGTATTGCACCATGAGCGGTATCAACCTAACAGGCGATAAGCGGGTTAAAGAAGCCTTTGCCAAGCTAGATCAAGCGGTACAGAGGGGCATCATCGCTAAAACAGCGCAAGCGGTGCATGATTATGTTGAGCATCAAGCGGATACCCACACCAAAGACGGGGCGTTACATCGCTCCGTTTATCTCAAAAGCATCCCTAACGGTTGGGAAGTTGGACACAACGAACGAGAAGCACCGCACGCTAAGTTTGTGCATTGGGGAACGAAACCGCACATCATTAAGCCAAAAGACAAGAA
>CAZLOM010000165.1:0-3383 GCA_964561185.1 uncultured Piscirickettsiaceae bacterium | reverse complement strand
GGTGACGAGGACAGCGCGATTAACCTAGGAGAAACCACGCATTTGTTCCCATTCGTACTGCAACAACAGTAAACCATTTGTTTCAGGTTTTGTTTTGTCGAATAACTCGTCTTTCAAGATCTTCCAGTTAGCAAAACGTAACGATGTCAGCGTGTGTTCAGGAACATGAGTAGAACCCATCAACCAGTCGCTAAACAATCTACGATCGATACTGCCTCTGTACAGCTCGATAAGACCATGATGCAGGCGACTTGCCCGAATTTTTTCGTACACAACATCTAATGCGTTCTCACAGCTACCTTCAATATACTGGAAAAAAATGCCATCGCTATGCAACAGCACCCCCGTTATGCCCATTACTTGGTTAAAGGCTCGTGCGTTTTCCAGCATATTTTCTAGTTCGGACTCTTTCGGAACGTGGCACGCTGTACTCACGTACACAAGACAACACAAATCACTCATTGCTCACCTCTAAAAAAACACCTGTTTCTTGGATTATATTATGCCTGCCAACCCGAAATCAACTTAAAAACAGTAGGTTATACACAAATATAGCTTAAGCTAGAACGGCTACACTATATAATGGTCAAGTAAAACTGCTTGAATACTTCTAAGCATTCTTCTTCGTTATGGCAATTCATAAAGCTCATTTTCACAATCTCCACAATAACAACAATAAAAATCAATTAAACTCAACAAACTCACTTACAAAAACACCAAACTCAGAAAAACACCGCATCACCTTGATGATCTGTTGAGTCATGACTTGCTGATTCCTCTCCTTCATCAGATAAGTGGAAAAAAGCAACGCTGTGTTTTAACAGGTCGGCTTCTTTTTCTAAGGCTTCTGCGGCGGTGAGGATTGCCTCAACTGACGCGTCGTATTCGGCGGTGACTTGATTGATGCCTGTAATCGCCCGATGCACCTGATCTACCTGTCCGCTTTGCACCACCGATGCCTGAGCAATCTGATCAATCATCCCTGCTACCTGATTGATGGCGGATGAAATCTCGCCCAACATCGCCCCTGATTTATTGGCAAGCTGTGTGCCTAGGTCGATTCTTGCCACGCTGTCGTCAATCAGGTGTTTAATGTCCTTAGCAGAAGCGGCAGATTTTAAGGCTAAATTACGCACTTCCCCAGCCACCACAGCAAAACCGCGACCATGCTCACCTGAACGAGCCGCTTCAACTGCCGCATTGATTGCCAATAGGTTGGTCTGAAAGGCAATGCTGTCAATTAAAGACACAATCTCGCCAATTCTTCGACTGGCGGTCTGAATTTCCCGCATCGCACCAATGGTTTCTTGCATCACTTCTGCGCCCGCTTGGGTTTTGTGCTTGACCTGCTGTGTTAAGTCAGCCACATTGGTGGCGTGATGGGTGTTCTCTTGTACCGAATGGGCGATACGCTCCATGGCTTGACTGGTTTCTTGCATGGTTTGGGTTTGCGTTTTCGATTGGGCAGAAAGGTGTGAAGCGCGTG
Source organism: uncultured Piscirickettsiaceae bacterium (assembly GCA_964561185.1). GTDB lineage: Bacteria > Pseudomonadota > Gammaproteobacteria > Thiomicrospirales > Thiomicrospiraceae. Next base: position 1,897 of record CAZLOM010000165.1, on the reverse strand, counting down.
CCATCAGTTGGTCGGAGGTATCATGAACAATACTCGAAGCATCCTGCGTATGTCGTAATACCGTGCTGATCAACTGTACCGACTCGTTCATCACCGTTTGTAAGTCTTTGAACTTTCCGTAGTAAACCCCAGTTAGCTTATTGGTCATATTGCCATTAGATTGGGCAACAATCACCGAAACAATGACCTCAAGGGTGATGGCAAGTCGATCCATCGCGCTGTTAATGTCATCTCTAATTTCCATCAAGTCAGCGTCATAAGAGTCTGCGGTAACGCGATTGTTAAACTCGCCATTTTTCATGGCATCAATGGCTTGAGAAATCTGTTTAATCACCACCGTTTGTTCAGTTCTGTCTTCTAACTCAAAAAGATAAGCCTTAATATTGCCCAACTCATCTAGGATTTTCTTACTGCGCAGACGAATCACCAATCCCAATACATCAAACTCTAAAAAACCTGTGACCTTTTTATCGCCCGTAAATCTCAGGTATTTACCGAAAATTGCCAAAAGGTTAAATGGCTGTCCACTCAAACGATTGGCATCAAAATCAGGGATAACTTGCTGTAGTTTTTCTTGGTGACGCTGAAAAAAAACCTGCATACTCGCACTCAGTGCCACTACCTTAAACTCTTCATTGAGCATGAGCAGATTCGCCGTCACCATACCCATCAATCCCGAATTGAGGTTATTTTCATAACCCGCATCATATTCTTTTGCCAAGCCCAATGCCACACGCAAGCGTAAGCGTTCTAAAGCATCTGTCCAGTCATCGGTAACAGGAATCGCCTCTCTGACCCGATTATTGAGAATGTCATTAACGGAATGTTTGAGCGATAGAGGCATTTGCTTTGCTTGATGTAAAGCATAACTAAAATAGACAAGCAAGCCCGCAAAAACAACGGTGAACAAGGCAGTAGCAAATGGAGAAATGACCTCAAAAAGAGCCAACGCCATGAGCATCACTACTAGGAAAAGAATGATGCCCCACTGCACACCATTGATTTGAATTTTAGAATTTTTGACGACACTCGCAGGATAGCTCTGTCGTCCTGCATTGATTTCAGCAAATAATTGCTCTGCCTGCTTAATTTCTGTGAGGGTGGCTTGAAAACGAACCGATTTATAGGCAATGATTTTGCCTTCGTCCATAATGGGCGTGACGTGCAAAGACAACCAAAAAGCCGTGCCATTCTTACGCCTGTTTTTGACCACGCCAACCCAAGACCTGCCCGATTGAATCCTTTGCCATAAGTTTTGGTAGAGGGCTTTTGGCGTGTCAGGATGACGAAAAATGCTGTGTGGTTGTCCCAATAACTCACCAAGTGTATAGCCTGTATTGGTGGCAAAGGCTTGATTGCAACTGAGAATATTGCCCTCTAAATCGGATACGGTTGAGCTGATAAAATCAGTTGGCAAAGCATCAGTTAAGGATGAAGACTTTTCTGACAACAACTGATCAACTCTTGCTAAGAGTCCTTTGGGGTTGAGTGGCTTAGACAGCCACTCATCAATCTTTAAGGCTTGCATCTCTGAAGCTGAGAGATTCTCTACGCCCATGGCTTCTTCTTTAGCCACGCCCGACAAGCAGATGACTTTGGTATGCTGATGATTCGGCAGTTGACGCAAGGCTCGAATCACCGCTAACCCATTCATTTGTGGCATCATCACATCGGTGATGACCAAGTCAATCGCCTGATTTTTTGCCAACGCCAAGGCACTCGTGCCACTGTCTGCCTCATATATCTGGTAGTTTTTTTTCAGTAAGGCAACTAGGGTTTTACGAATGGTCAACTCATCATCAATCACCAAAACCGTTTTCATCTGCAACATCCCTTATCTTATATCTTATGCTGATCTCATTCGCTGGTTTTTTTGACCGCAATGGGGAAAGACAAG
>CAZLOM010000164.1:0-3427 GCA_964561185.1 uncultured Piscirickettsiaceae bacterium | reverse complement strand
GGAACAGCGGTATCTAATCAGGCTTACGACTACCAACGCTTTATCACGAATAGTCCAAGTTTGATACGTGACTCCTTGCTCGGTGTCCAGCTAGATGCCAAGATCAATGATCAGTGGAGTGCAACCTATCAAGGAGTGCTGTCTGCAGCGGACAATAGCGATGATCGATACGAACTCGGCACACGTTGGGCATTTCTGTCTTACCGTCCAACCAATGATCTGCTCTTCCGATTTGGACGTTTGCGTGCTGGCTCTTTCCTGAATTTACAAAACCTAGAAGTCGGAACAAGCTACGCGATAGCGCGTCAACCTTACGAGGTGTACAGCCTTTCCCCTGTTTATTGGGTTGATGGTATCGGCATCAACAAAAGTTGGGAGCTCAACAATGACTATGAGTTAGGGTTAGAAATCACTTGGGGATCGCTAGATGCACCTTGGCGTTATTATCAGTCGGCAGGTCAACACCCTGTTTTCACCAGCTACCCAACTCAGTCGCGTGGTTTTGTGTTGTCATTGAGTAACAGTGAAGACTTGTACCGTTTTGCCTATTATGACATCATTATTGATGCCCCATCTGGTTCGCCCTTCTACAAATCCATTGATGTCATCGACAATAATCCACTCTACGGTGGTGGACAGCTTCTACAACCTTCAGGAGCAATGAATCGGATGACGGCTCGCGTCATCACCTTGGGAACGAGTATTAGCCTACCCGATCACTACCGTTTTACCGCAGAATACGGCAGACGTTTAAATGACGATGTCAACACAGGCACGGATGCCAGTGGTATTTATACGATGATTTCCAAACGCATCAATAAGTGGGAACCTTATTTCTACTATGCACGGATGTGGTCAGAAGACAGCGAGGTAAAACAATGGCGAGCCATTCATAACGCGACACCACCCATGACCCTAGACCCTGCAACCAACCAATATCTCAGCGGTCTCTATCAAGATACCGCCAGTAGCTTGTCTGTTTATGATCAGCACACCATTGCCTTGGGTAGCTCCTATTCGCTGAGTCCAACACAAAGATTGAAAGGAGAGATTGCTTACACCCGCATTGGTGAACACTCTTCAGTGGTTGACCAAGATGTCGCTAATTCCGACCTCTTTGTCTATTCATTATCTTATAGTCTTGCATTTTAAGGGAGGGGAATAATCATGACAAAACCATATCATTCTCTTACCTTTTTATGGGTTATGCTCATCTGGTTGGGATTGCAACTTCCTTGCTCTGCGGATATCATAGTCATTGCTAATCCCAATGTTCCTGATCTAGACCAAAAAACGCTCATCCGTATTTATACAGGAAAAGTCATTGAATTGAATGGGATACATATTGAACCCTTCAATTTAGATCAACATCAGACCACACGAGCTGTGTTTTTACAAAAAGTGCTTAACAGCACAGAAGAGAGCTACATCAGCTATTGGATTGTCCGACAAGCCATTGGTAAAGGCGTAGCTCCGTCAGAAATCAACACAGAACAAGCCATCATCGACCAAGTTCGTAAGACACCTGGTGGTATCGGTTATATTGATGGCAAAGAAGTACCGCCAGAGGTTAAACTCCTGCTGAGACAAAATTGATGATATACAGACTTGTTACGCATATTCAATAGCAATCTACACACATAGAAATTTAACCACCAATGAAACTGGCTCACCTTAGCATTGCCTTCGTTACAGCAGTCCTCTTCGCACTAGGCATTAACGCGTGGATGTTGCTTGGCATACAGAATCAACAAGCTAAGGTTGAGCAGTTTATGCAGACACGCAAGACTTCGGTTGATTTAACCACCAAAATTGAGAACGATGTCCACCAACTTTCGCAACTGGTAAGAGCCTATACCAGCACAGGTGACAGTAAGTATCTGCGCTATTATTATGATTTAATTGCGATTCGCAAAGGCATACAACCAGAACCTGAGGATTATAGCAACCAGTATTGGTATCAAGTCATGTCGGGTGAGCGTGAGCATCAATTTGATCGACCAAATAATGACGCAAAACCAATCATTCAACAACTCTTAAAATACGATTTCTCTGCACAAGAAATACAGCATCTCGAACAAATTTTGAGTATTTCTGAACAGATGGCGCAAATAGAAAAAATCGCTTTTGCCGCCACCCAAGGACTCTATGATCCTGTCAGTAAAACCTTTATTGATGATGGTGAACCACAACTTACCTTTGCTATTGGCTTGGTAAATAGTCCCACCTATTTGCAACTGAACAACCAACTGCTATACGAAGTCAAACAATTGACGAACGAAACCGATTTACGCACCAAGTACCTAGTTATCTCGGCACAGCAAGCCGTAGGTCAAGCAACACAATATGCAATTATGAGTGTGATCATCTCAGTCTTACTACTTCTGGGCATGGGCTATATCATCTTTCTACGCATCTTGTTACCACTGAAAAAGCTACTGCAAGCCTCTAATAATTTACAACACAATCACTACGATACTCGTGTCTATATCGGTAAAGCGGTTCAAGAAGTTGATCAAATTGCCCGCAATGTGAATGAAATGGCAGCCAGCATTGAAACGGATATGATGCACCGAAGCATTATGGAACAAGATATTTTGGAAGAAAAGCGAAGAACTGAAGAGGTTCATCAACAACTCCAAGACTCTATTCGATCAGCCGCTCAAATTCAACATACCCTACCAGCCTCTGATGAGATATTAAATACCTTCTTCCATGAGCAATTTCATATTTGGAAACCCAAAGATGTGGTCGGTGGTGATATTTATCTTTTCTCTACGCTAAGACATGAGGGCGAAGGCATATTGATGATGATTGATTGCACAGGGCATGGAGTTCCCGGTGCCTTTTTAACCATGTTAGCACAAGCTGTTTACCAACAACTCATTACCAACCTCATGAATCGTCAAGGTGAAATTAGTCCTGCAAAACTACTTTCTGAGTTCAACACCATGTTGAAAAAACTATTAAAACAAGAAACTAACCATAATAAACCCCTCACTGATAAAAACAATTATCACGATGTTGGCTTAGATGCTGGCATCGTTTACTGTGATAAACAGCGCAACCTTGTGAGATTTGCTGGAGCACACACCCCACTATTCTACTTAAATGGAACAGAGCTTAATGTCATTAAGGGGGATCGTCACTCGCTTGGCTACCGTAGTAGCCGTGCTGATCTTACTTTTAGCGACCACGATGTGATAGCTACGCCTTTCACCACTTTTTATTTGACGACTGATGGCTATTTAGATCAAAATGGCGGTGAAAAAGACTTACCTTTTGGTAAAAAGCGTTTTGAAAAAATCATCGCAGAGCAACATCAACGATCGCTCATACAACAAAAAAATAACTTTCTAAAAGCCTTGCAAGACCACCAAAAGGATAACCATCAAACCGATGATATTACCCTTTTGGCATTTAGATT
>CAZLOM010000163.1:0-3452 GCA_964561185.1 uncultured Piscirickettsiaceae bacterium | reverse complement strand
CTATAATGACCTCCATGGCTTTTGATAGATTCTTTTTTTGATGACATCAAAACGGGATTGAAAGTATTTGTCCATTGTTTCACAGGCATCGGTGAGTGCCAGTTTCCACATTCGAGCCTGTAATCCACTCACCGACTGATACTGATCTTTGACAAATTGATCACGAATGACCCGAAGGCGTTCGTTTCGCTCTGAGTAACGCGCGATTGCCCCACAGTTCGCTGATGCTTTTGGTTCCCAATAAGAACATTGCAATGCGAATATCACGTTTGATTTGCTCCAACTGATCAATCACCGCTTGTGTTGATACCATCGCTGGTGCTAACAAGGGAGCTGCCATGCCCGCTAATTTTGCACCCAAAATCAGAGCCTTAACCACATCAATGCCATTGCGCACGCCACCTGAGGCAATCAGCGTGGTGTGTTGGGCAAAGGCTTGGCATTCCTCTAAAATAACAGGGGTGGGAATGCCCCAATCCTGAAAAGTGAGTCCGCTGTGATGTTGCGTTTGTCGATTTTGCTCGATTTTACTCCATGACGTACCACCCGTACCTGCCAGATCAAAGCCTTGTATCCCTCTTGCCATGCCTTGTTGAATGAGTTTCGGTGACAAACCACTACCCACTTCTTTGAGCAGAATCGGATGCTGAATGCGTTGAGTCATCTGCTCGATTTTGTCCCACAAACCCGAAAAGCGCGTATTGCCCTCTGGTTGAATGGCTTCTTGTAGTGGGTTAAGATGCAAGAAAAGCGCGTCGGCATCAAGGGTATCAATTGCTGTTTGCAAATGCGTATGATCAAACCCATAGTTGAGCTGAATGGCACCGATATTGGCAATAAGTGGTGCTGAGGGCGCAAATTGTCTGAGACGAAAGCTGGTAGCTGACGAAGGATGTTCAAATTGAATCCTCTGCGAACCCACCGACATGGCTACCCCGCAAGCCTCTGCCGCTTCAGCCAGTCGTTGGTTGATCTGAATGATTTCAGGATGATCGCCGCCTGTCATAGAGGCAATCAGCAGGGGAGCAGACAAGCGTTTGCCCAAAAAATCGCAACTGCTGTCTATGTCTGCAAGGTCTAATTCGGGAAGTGCCTGATGCGTAAGCTGATAAGCATCAAACCACTGCCCCTGACGATCAACGCTGGGGTCTTCAATCACCGACTTTAAGTGATCTAACTTGCGTTGTCGGATGCTACTCATTGATGTGCACGCTCAAACTTGCGATGCGCCTGCATCAATTCACCGGGATTGGTTTGTGCTGAAAGTAAAGACAATTCACCACAAAGCACCGTTGCGGCGCAAATCATTGCCAAACGGCGGGAACTATCACCCACCTCTGCATTTGGCGTACAGCCAAGTTGTGCGAGGTTTTCCGTGACAAAATCCAATCCCTTGCCATTGCCAACCGTACCCATAATGAGATTAGGTAGGCTAACGGAAAAATACAGACTGCCATCCGCCAAGACTTCTGCATGATCAATCGCTTGCGAGCCTTCGACAATGTTAGCCGCATCTTGCCCAGTGGCGAGGTAAAAAGCCAAGAGCATATTGGCGGCATGGGCATTAGCAGACATCAAACTGCCAGCCATAATACTGCCCAATAGATTCTTATGAATGTGTAGGTCAACCAGTCGTTGTGGCGTGGTTTTAAGATAGCGATGTACCAGTTTGGCAGGCAAGGTGCATTCTGCCACCACTGATTTACCCCGTCCGTCGATGCTGTTGATTGCAGAGACTTTTTTGTCGGTGCAGTAGTTAGCAGAAATGGTGATATAACTTACCTCAGACCATTCCGCTAACACCCATGCCTGCAAGCGTTCTGCCGACTGCGTCACCATGTTATGCCCCGAGGCATCACCGCTGACAATGTCCAAGCGAATGTATAAACTATTGCCGAGCACGCGCGTGTGCAATTCTTTTAATCGTGCAAAACGGCTACTGCTGGCAACGACGGCTTCTGCTTCACTCTGTCGAGCCATGAGTTGATGAGCCACTTTTCTGGCGATTTGTGCCGATTCAGCTTTAACGGCAAATGAGCGACTCATGCGTTCGTCTAATAGGGTAACACAGATACCACCACTGGCTGAGGTCACTCGTGCGCCACGATTCACTGATGGCCATAAAGGCGTTTCGTAGGTAGCAAGTGGTACCATGACTTCAGTAAACACATCTCCAACCAGACGAATCGGTCCAACCGATTGCATGGGAATAGTCGCCATCTGTGTGTGCATATCGGATTCCTATATCGTCTGTCGTTAGGAGAAAATCAGGCGCGACAAGGTAACACGACGCACTTCACTAATCACTGCATCGGGCAAGCAGAGTACATCAAGTGCCGTCTCTTTCATTAGGGTGTTTTCAGGTGAGTTAGCAGCGGTTGAGCCGTTAATGCCATGCACAATGGTTTCAGCGAGCATCCCCATGGCAACTAAGAGACGAATCCGTTCTTGCTTAAAGTTTTTAACTTCATCAACATTATGATGTTCTTGAATCGCCAGTATCATATCTTGCTCTTCTGCCGTTTCACCAAAACCCCATTGACGCGCCGCAATCACGCCTAAATAATCGTGTCGGGCGTTAAAGGCAGAGAGCTCTTGTTCCACGCAGGAAATGGGGTGAGAGACGGATTTGTCCCAGTAGGGTTCGTAGCGACTTTCCAATAGCGTTGCCATGCCAATGGCACCACCATTGCAGAAGAGTCCAAATAAAAAGGCTTCTTCCATCGAAATGCCTTGCACGTGTGTGGCGATTTCAGCACAACATAACGCAATGTCTGCACAGTGATCAATGACCACACGAAACAAGGGCGATTGTTGTGGTAAACAGTGAATTGCCGCCGCCATACTCAGTTGGAACGTCTTTTTTAAGCCTAAAAATTTCACGGCATCGTGTACCGACACAATTTCATCGGCATCGGGTTTCATTTGACGTTGATAGAGTGGTGATTTGACAATAGTCAATAATTCACCTGCAATGACCGTGTTGCTTTCGATGATTTCTGCAAAACGACGCACACTCGCCGTTTGGTTACGAAACTCTTTTTCCAACAAAATAATAATGTCGGGCATATCAGGGACAACAAATTTGGATTTGCCACCGAGAGCGGTGATGCTGGCAACAATCTCTTGCTTACGCAAGCTAACGGTAATTTCTGTTTGACTCATGGCGGTAAATCTACACTATCCTGTAAGGTGCCTGAAAAATATGAGAAAGGCTCATCAAAGCCAATTGGGCGATATTATACAATGCTTACTTGCGGATGTGTAAGAATCCTAGTCATTTTGAGTCGCTTAGTTTTTTGTGGATTGGGTTGTGTCAATGATGTAACTAATTCTAGTTGTAGGTATAAGCGAAAGATACTTGTAATGGTATGGCTTTTACCAGATGCGTGATTTCTGGTTTGTACTGTGCCGTACCAAATTAGCTGGTTTTCCGATAAAAACCGTCATCA
>CAZLOM010000162.1:0-3512 GCA_964561185.1 uncultured Piscirickettsiaceae bacterium | reverse complement strand
CGTTGCATATAACCAATTTCATTGTCATACCATGCCAACACCTTGACGTGTGTGCCATTAATCACGCGCGTTGATTGTGCGTCAATCACCGATGAACAGGTTTCTCCTTCATAGTCCACCGACACTAAAGGAAGTTCTTCGTAGCCCAAAATATCTTTCAAATAGCTTTCTGACGCTTCCTTGAACAGCGCATTGACCTCTTCCACTGAAGTTGGGCGTTGCATTTCCATGACCAAATCCGTGAGCGAGGCATTCATAAAAGGCACACGCACGGCAATACCGTCAAGACGACCATTGAGTTCAGGAAAAATCGTACCAATTGCAGATGCCGAACCCGTTGATGTCGGGATGAGTGATTCAAAAGATGAACGCGCTCGTCGCCAATCCTTGTGTCCGTGATCGACCACCTTTTGGGTATTGGTACGGTCGTGCATGGTTGTGATTGAACCATGAGAAATACCAATTTTTTCGTGTAACACCTTAATAACGGGGGCAATACAGTTGGTGGTACAAGAAGCCGCAGTGATGAGTTGATCTTCCCCAGCGACAAAAATATCATCATTAATGCCCATGACAATATTTTTCACACCTTCTTTGAAAGGAGCCGCAACAATCACTTGCTTCACGCCTTGATCGAAATAGGCTTGTACCTGTTCACGCGTGCGAAACTTACCTGTACACTCCAATACCACATCGACATTTAACGCGCCCCAATTAAAATCCTCTAGGGCTTTATGCGATGAATAGCCGATACGCTGATCTTCAATCACAATCGCATTGCCTTCTGCTGTTGCTTTGTGTGTCCAACGACCATGCGCTGAATCAAAATTGAGCAGATGGGCTGAACCAGCCGCATCGGTAGCGATTTCATTAATATGCACAAATTGAATATCCTCCCAACCAAATGCCTGACGTAACCCTAAACGTCCCATACGACCAAATCCATTGATGGCAACTCTAATCATTTTTCATCTCCTAATCGTTTGTAACTTATCTATCATGAAAAGAAAGCCCCAATCAAGGGGCTAGAGGTTAATTACCTTGCTCATAAAACAAGAAGGTACTATTCACATTTTTGGGATGCAAGGAATCATAGTTCGCTAAATGCTTAAACTGGGGTAGATCTTTTGTTTTAGCAGAAACGGCATCAATTTCTTCCATGTTGACAGCAGCTTTACCGACAACATCATTCAGATAATCCAAGTAAGCGGCTGGTTCTTTAGCAACCAATGCCATATCACACACCTTGCCATGACCTGGTACTACCTTTGCTTCTGGGTAAGCATTCATCATGTCATGAATGGCTGTGCGCCATGTTTTAGGATTAGAGTGACTGGGTAACACACCTAAGATACGATCCACATAGGCATGATCGCCACTGAATAACACTTTGGTTTTGGGTAGATACACTGTCGCATCGCCAGCAAAGTGAGCATCAGCAAAGTAACGAACAACCATATCCGTACCACCAATGTTGAGGGTTTTGCTGTCTTCCGCAATCGCTTTTGACGTATGCACTGCCTCTGTGCCTGTCATCTGCTCGCCTAGCGCATTTTTTAAGCCTGCAATTTCACCCACTGCCTCTTTTTTCTGAGTATCGACGGTGCGTTGCAGAGCAATGACTTCTACGTCCTTGCTGGCAAAATAGCCATTTCCCAACCAGCGGTGATCTTGACTACCTGTGTTAATGACCGCCACAATCGGTTGTTTGGTCACTTTTTCTACGGCTTGCTCTAACTGTTTCGCCGCGGTGTAGGAAGCTCCCGAATCAATTAACACTGAACCCTTGTCCGTAACCACCAAGCCATAATTGGCATTCAGACCATAGTTGTCTTTGGTGCGATCAACCGTTTGCCCAATATAGGCATAAACATTCTCTGCAACTTTCTCAAACTTCACTTCAATAGGTTCAGCTAAACTCACTTGTGTTGCCAATAAAGCAACCGCTCCCATTAACCATTGTGGTTTCATTCTACTTCCTTTTAGTGAGTTGAAAAGTGATTTGAAAATTAACAACATTTCTGCTGACGCTTAAAGCCTAAGCGTTCAAAAATGCTTTTACGTGGCTTGGTTTGACAACAAGTTTGGTCTGCGTCATCTGACGAGCATGACACCCTTGCGTTAACGTCTTCACCTAATAACCATTGCGTAACTTTCTGGGCGTTAGGCACACCACCGCTATGCACCACAACACCATCAATCACCACAGCTGGGGTGGTAGCAACGCCATAAGTCATGATGTCTTCAATGGCTTCAACTTTACTCAATTGAATGCTCAAGTTGTTTTCCTGAGCGATGCGTTCAATAAGCGTATAGGTATTTTTACAACTCGCGCAACCTGTGCCTAATACTTTAATCTCCATTCATTTATCTCCTATAACAACGCATTAAATATGATGCCTACGCCCAAAATCCCGATAGAAACCACGATCACAAAGGTAGCAATGAGTTGCGGTTTTAACACTTTGCGTAGAATAATCATTTCAGGCAGTGATAGCGCAATCACACTCATCATAAAGGCTAGAACAGTCCCCAATGCCGCACCTTTTGCCATCAACGCCTCAACAATGGGAATAATCCCTGCGGCATTGGCATACAAGGGAACGCCTGCTAAGATAGCGACAGGAACAGACCACCAGTCTTTACCCAGTAAGCCTGCCATGGCTTCGGCTGGCACATAGCCGTGAATCCCTGCACCCACTGCAATACCTAACACCACATATACCCACACACGCCCGATGATCTCTTTAACCGTACTGAATCCTTTTTCAATACGCTCTTGAAAGGTAAAACTTGTTTGTAGATTAGTGGCTTCAACTTGACGTAATTTCTGCACCCAGTCTTCAAGGTAGTGTTCCATATTGAGTTTGCCGATCACAAATCCTGCAACAATCGCTACGAACAATCCTAATCCTAAATAGAGCAAAGCGACTTGCCAGCCGAATAACCCATAAAGCAACACGAGCGCAACTTCATTCACCATCGGTGCAGAAATGAGAAAAGAAAAGGTAATGCCTAAGGGTACGCCTGCTTGTAAAAAGCCAACGAATAACGACACCGCGGAGCAAGAACAAAAAGGCGTAACCGTTCCTAACAAACTTGCTAACACATTACCAAGCCCTTCGTGTTTACCCGACAACAATGAGCGCGTTTTTTCGGGCGTGAAATAGGTATTCACTATTCCCATGACAAAGGTCACAGCAAACAACAGCATTAAAATTTTTGGCGTGTCATAGAGAAAAAAAGACAGCGCATCAAACAATGCACCTGCCTGTTCAATCGGCAATAAGCCTACCAGCTGTTTTGAAAAATTAGGGAGTTGTTCATAAATGCTCCACCATATCACTGCTAGCATAGGCAAGGAAAACAGCGGATAGCGCGTAACAATACTGCTTATTTTGCTTCGCATAACATGTCCTTACATGGTTCACTGGCTGGCGTAACCGAACACCCTGCTCCACCGCAACAATTCTCAGTGAGAAAACCTAAAAGTTGGGTGAAGGCTTCTCGAT
>CAZLOM010000161.1:0-3542 GCA_964561185.1 uncultured Piscirickettsiaceae bacterium | reverse complement strand
CGATCACAATCACCGTTTTGTGTCCGCGCAAACTGCACAGGGCTTGCGTAATCAAGTGCGCGGCTTTAGTGGCAGACTCAACCCTTTCCCAATCAATTTGCGTAGAATCGGTACAACCGTAGGCAGGGCAATCGCATGAAAGCATTTTAGACTCTGATTTAATATAATGTAACTGTAACTACTCAGTCTATGTAAAAGCCAGTCTAAGGGACTCAAATGGATTTCTTCTTGAAATCACGCATCCGACATAACAGGTTTCGAGCTGAGTGTTGTTTAAGCTATGCCGATCATTATATACTTGTGTGGTATGTATTAAGGAACACGAGCATGAGTAAATTCTTAAACCAGCTACATGATCTCATCCCAGAAATTGCTTGGAAGCGTTTGGGTTTGATATTGTTTCATGAGGAAGATGTCTCGTTAGCCAAAACTCATGTAAATGACTTGGAAGCCAATGCACTATTGATTATTGATCAGCATGGCGTTTGCAAAGATTGGGCAAGGATGGACAGTGTTTTTTATACTGAGCGTGCGCCATCATTGACGAATACCAAAGTGTGGTTAGCCAAGTGCGATCAGGTCATCTGTTATTTACCCAATCCAGAGGAAGTAGCCATTCCAGACTGGGTGTTGGGATTGTGCTATCGCGCTGGCATCGAGCAGGTTCCTATGCAGTGTTTGGTTCATGGGAACACAATACAACTTTCACCAGAGCAACAGACCATTGGGCAGCGTTTTTGCGGTGAAGAGGATGCCCAACAACAAGCATCATGCCATGAATTAACGGAGTTAAGTCTCGATTATGAGTATGATAACAGTTGTTTGTGGAGTCGGGGACATCTGTCTTTGGATCGCATCCCCTTACCCATGACGTTGATTCGTCGTTTTCATCTGCAATGCGAAGAAGGTGATCGCTTATTTCTGCCATACGCAGATGATACAGACCCGAGTTATGATCTTCGCGTTGAGAATTGGGATCGTGAACTGGTTTGTTTGGCGCATGAGTTGCGACAACATCTGCCAAACACCATCGACGTTTATGTGTATATGAACGGTCCGTTTAATTACAACCATAAAACCAATATCAACGACATTCACCATTACCCCTTGTCGCTGCAAGCCATGACGGCATTGCAACATGAGATGAAAACCGCTGGTGTCGAAGCCAGTGAATACTTCAAGGTTAAAAGGAACACCGAATGAAATACCAACTAAAATTTCCTGACCTGTATAAATTATGGAAAAGTCACGACTTGGCGAAGTATCGTCCAAACGTTTATCAGTATTTGCATCCAGCTGATGAACTCGTGATCTGGCAATTCATCGAAGAACATTATCTTGAACGTTATTCTCTCATTTTAGGCGTGAGGTTTGAATGGGGTTCAGATGGTCTGTGGGCGATCAGATATCCTGGCTCAATAGGCTATGGTGGACATTGTTCAATAGAAAGGTTTGGGTTTCCGCCTGACATTGTTGAAGCAGTATTTGCATGGCACGAACCTTTAGATGCTAGACCTCTTGAATCTCTTGAGCCTAATATAGTGGATCCGTTTGATTATGATGCGTCTGACCAGTTAGGGCTGATGGCTGCCAAGCGTATAAAACAGCACCTTGGTGATTCTGTGTATGTTGAGTTCAAACCCTTTCAAGAAATCAAAATGATCGATGGTGTTGCAGTTGAAGTGCCGATACCCTCATTCATCATTACCGTGAGTCATTGGGACTATTCCATCGAACAGGCTGTTGCTGGAAATGTCGAAGAGATTACTCGCTTAGTGAACATGGGATTTGATTTTAATTTGATCCACCCAAGAACCCAAGAAGTATGGCTAGATGATTATTTGAGTTGTGTGTACTACGATGACAATCCGACAGTTAGGGTAGAAATGCTGAAGCATGTTCTGGCGATGGGTTGCGACCCGAACGTGATGGCGGAAGAGTCTTGCGCTTTAATTATTCCTATGTTTAGAGAGGATGAGGTTGTTCTACAAATACTGCTGGAAGCGGGAGCCGACCCCAACAAAGCCAGTGGTTTTAGTTCTGGGGAATCATTTTACGATTGGGCGTTGTTTGATTACTACTATAACGAATGGATTTCTCCAAACGACCCTATTTCCATTGATGCTACAGAGGAAGAGCTGGCTACGCCAGAAGGACTGTTGGACTTTTATGAGCGTGCCGCCAAAGCTGACGGCAAAAAAGCACCGACACATCTTCGTGTTCTCCGCGCTTTCGGTGCAAAAACAAAAGAAGAACTGACACAGGAGAATGGTCATGACTAAGATACCTGTTAGCATTTCGACAGGTTGCTTTTCATTTTTATGTGTACCAAGACAATTCGATACTAAGCCTTACTGTGAATGAGAAGCGGAGTAAAACCATGATGAAATCTAAAGCATTACTCAGTGCTATTCCACTGACTGGCGTCATCGCCAATGAACTCGCACAGATACACATTCCGAAAGGAGAGCATCGAACAACCGACATGCGATTATCCATCTATGCTCCGCCATTTGGAGTTGAGGATGTATTTGTATCCCTTGATGACATTGCAGAGGTGTTTAAGCATGTCATTGAACAACGCTATGCTTGGTATTCAAAGACAAGGCGGTTTCGTTTAACGTCCATCACAAGACTGTTGCGCAGAAGGATAGCCACGCCATCCGATTTTCAGCTGTATTTAGCGTGCGATTTAACGCCCATCATTGTTGTGCCTCTGAAGCATCTTGCTACGTCCTTGCGCCGCTGGTGGGTTGATGATTGGGTGAGTGGTTTCCTGAATCATATAAGTGATGCTGTGCTGAATACTGATTGTATTCCACGAAAAAACGAACATGGTGTCTTGTCTATTAAGCACATCAATAGACTAGATTTATCTTGCGTTTATGAACAAGACATGATTCTGGCAATCGGGTTGGTGATATTAGGTAAGTATCCCGTATATGAAGGCATGACCTACGAGCATAGCGATTTTTTGTTGTGGTGCGTGCAGATTGAAACCGCTGTGCGCTCAATTGAAGCGCAGACATTACTGCCAATTTATGATGGTTTTCCAATCAAACAGGATGATTATTTCAGTATTTATGCACATCCTAATATCATCATGCACTGGTTGGGAAGTCAGTTGGGGGAAGCGCATCCTTGGGTTGTGTTTCAGTTGCGAAAAACAGGCTTTCATGATGTTCACTCGTGGCTATCTGCGTTAATCAATCCTGAGAATTATGACATACCAGAAACTGATGGTTTAGGGTTGCCTTATCAAGGATTGGGTGGTGATGTCGTCAGTTATTCATTTCAAGAAAAAGGCTCACATCCACGTCATATCCTGATGATTGGTTGGAATTCAGAAGTTGTACGCCAATATTGGCAAGCTAACCTGTGTTGTGTACAAAGATGGTCAAGTAGTTATGCGTTCGCGAATAGGGATAAAACTGCATTCGGTTTTTCTGACTTGAAATATGAAGCACCATTTGGTGCATTTGATCAACGCAAAACCTTGCTCGCTAAATGTGATCAGCTGATTGTATGCGACCAATCTGACC
>CAZLOM010000160.1:0-3593 GCA_964561185.1 uncultured Piscirickettsiaceae bacterium | reverse complement strand
TCAGCACACCAAATCCCAAGTGATACTGCATTTTCCCAACCAACAGCGCACGATCAAGCTTGATTTGCGCTACCAGTGCATTCTGCACATAACGATGATTTTCATCCATCAGGCTTGACCATTCATTCAGGGAAACGAATACGACTTGTACATCTTCGAGAAGATCAGGATGGGTGAGGAGTTGTTGATTCAACGCTGACAAAGATTGCCAACAGGCTTGGGTTTTCAGGCTATCGCGAGAAGGGAAGACACGAAAGAAAAAGTTCATGCGCTCGCTCAATTGCGCCCAAGTCATTAGGTCGGCAAGGCTAATATCATTGCTGAGGAGCATTTTTGTGCCTAAAGAACGCAACTGCCCTAGGCTTTCTGAAAAAGAGATGGAATGATACAAATTGGCAAAAGATAGGAAAGCATGATCACCGTATAAAAGGAATTCCTGCCGAATAAACTCAATGAAGTAATCAATGACAAAGGAAACTTCTTGGATAACTGTCGGAGACTGACTGACAACCTCTTGTCTTATTTGTTTCTTTTCTGCCCAAACAGTCTTTATGACTTCAACCAACTCAGAGGGAAAACCAGCCAATTCAGGTATGGAGACCAAGACATCAAAACGTTCGTTGTTGTCATTCTGCACGCTACTTAACTCTGCCATCACAGAGGTTTGTGCTGTTTCAGACACTGTGTTCAGGTAACGCACCGTGAGGAGGCGTTCGTACTGCAAGCCTTCTATCAACTCAATGAAGGCTTCACTCAATTCAAAATGCTGATACTCTTGTTCACTCTCGCGATAATTTTGCCATTCACGCCATGCCTCTAACCCCATCAACAAGGACAAGGAAAGCGCAAACACAAAAAATAGACCCGCGAAACGACGGGTCATTTTAACGGACTTCATAACCTACTCCAAGAGACGGCAATTTGAAGGCTAAGGAGATCAGTCCTTCTGCTTGACGCGCTCAATAAGACGCGCAAGTGCTGTCATAAAAACCTCTCGCTCAACAGGCTTTTTGATAAAGGCAATGTCAGGTTGTTGAGAGGCATCAACCATTAAATCCATGACATCATCCATGTCGTAGGCTGACATCACGAGGGTGGGAATCGATTGATTTCTCTTCGCTAACTGCTGTAACACTTCGAAACCGCCCATATGCATCATCCCCAAATCTAAAATCATCATATCTGGGTGATGTGTGGCTACCATCTCTAAGGCTTCCAGTCCATGCTCGGCTAAGACGACTTCTAACGCTGGATATTCCTTGCTGATCATTCTAGAAAAAGCTTTTCGAATAATCGCTTCATCATCCACCAACAGTAATTTCATTTGCCTGTCCTTTCTCTTTATATCTTTAATGCGCCTAGCCTCAAAACTAAGTAACCTATTTTACCCCCCCCCCCTCAAAATCAAGCAAAAAGTCAAGTTTTTTAGCGGTTTTTTTGGTGTTTTTTACCTATTATTGCCCCTTGATTGGCATTATTAGGGGGGATGTAGCTGTGTCTGGTCTTGACTGAGTGAACTTTTTGACAAAAAATCAAGATCGCTCATGACATGAGCAGGGCAATCGCATGAAAATGTTAGCATAGCGTGTATTAACCCTCACCCACGCTAACGCGCAGCCTCTCCCTGAGGGAGATGGTTTTTCAACTATTTGAAAAATAAGGACTATAAGTCCTTCTCACGCGGGGAGAAGGGTTTGGGATGAGAGAAGGAAAGTGAGAATGGGTCGTTAGAAGCTCACGCCAGAGTCGGTATGCCGACTTGGCGTGAGTAATTAATAGTATGGTTCACCCAGCGTTACTGACGCTCATACCGAGAATGGCATAATAGATAAAGGCAGCTAACGCACCCGAAGCAGGTACCGTAATAATCCACGCGGCAAAGATCTTCAGCATAATTGAACGCTTCACCAATTCTTTCTTATAAACACGATTGAGTGATTTACGATCTTTCTTGCTTAATCCAATACCTGTCGCGTCTTGCTTCAACTGATCTAACATAATGCGTTTATCGGCAAAAGAAGCGCGTTCAAATTTCTGCATATAAGCATCCAACACAGCCTTGTCAGCTTCAATCTGACTATGATGCTCTTGAATCACTTCAATCGCTTCCGCATAATTACGCTTGAGGTACTCGCGCAAGAAACCAACCCCTAACACCGCACCCACAGCAATATGTGTCGAACTGACAGGCATCCCCAATTGTGACGCAATAATCACCGTTAATGCCGCAGACATGGCAATGGCAAAGGCACGAATTTGATCTAACTCGGTGATTTCAGTTCCTACGGTACGAATAAGTTTAGGTCCAAAAAGCAATAACCCTAATGAAATACCAACAGCACCGATCATCATCACCCACAGTGGAATCTCAGCTTTAGTAGAAATGGTTGAATTAACAAGCGCATCATAAATTGCCGCCAAAGGTCCAACAGCATTTGCCACATCATTGGCACCATGCGCAAAACTCAACAAAGCGGCAGAGAAAATCAACGGAATGGTAAATAAGCGGTTAATGCTGTCTTTGGTATTGGTTAAACCTTCTGAGTGACTAGCAACAGCTTTTTTAACCATAAAATAAGTCACGACAGCTAAACCTAAACCAATCGCTACAGAAGTCACAAAGTCTAGCTTAATCAGATGATTCAAGCCTTTCTGAATCAGATAGGTTGAAAAAGCCCATGTCATCATCGCTACCAACACGGGAACGATTTTACGTGCGGCTAACACCATATCCACTTGATAGGTAATCGCTCGCTTAATCCATAACAGGAACAACGCGGCAACCAATCCTCCTAACACAGGAGAAATCACCCAGCTCATGGCAATAGAACTCATCGAAGACCAGTTAGCAATACCCCAACCGCCAGCGGCAATCCCTGCACCCAACACCGCACCTACAATGGAATGGGTTGTTGATACGGGAGCTCCCATTGCCGTAGCAATGTTTAGCCATATCGCACCAGCCAATAAAGCAGAAATCATGGCATAAACATACAGGCTTACGTCAGAAATTTGCTTGGGATCGATGATACCATTTTTGATGGTTGACACCACATCGCCACCAGCAATCAACGCCCCTGCTGACTCAAACACTGCCGCCATGACAATCGCGCCTGTCATGGTAATGGCTTTAGCACCAACCGCTGGTCCTACGTTATTGGCGACATCATTCGCACCGATGTTCAGTGCCATGTAGCCACCAATCATCGCCGCAACCACCAATAAAATATGCCCCTGACCCGACACAAATTGCAATTGATCAACAAACATCATCACAATGACAATAAAAAGTAATGCACTCCCGAAACGAAACGTTTCCCGTCGTGAAGACTTTGTCGCCTTATTGATGTCATTGATATCACTGAACTTCATAATACACCTTTTATCGTTAACAAAAAAACCATCAAGAGACTTAATCAGACATTCTATATAAGCACCTCTTTATAGGTTCAGTATATGCCTGTCTCCTGAAAAAAAACAGTGTATATGACAATTAGATGAAGCTTTTATGACAAAAATTATTTTATAACAAGTAATAAGATTTTATAGACCCAGTATAGAACCAACAGTACGGGGATGATTGGTTTACAGAC
>CAZLOM010000159.1:0-3647 GCA_964561185.1 uncultured Piscirickettsiaceae bacterium | reverse complement strand
ACCTACCCCTGCTTCTGTAATGCCACCAGATAGTTAATGTCGGCTGGTAAGGCAAGGCGTGCTTGGCGCGTTAGGGGATTGTAGTGCAGTCCTGTCATGTTACGAGCGACCAGTTGGTGTTGTCTTGCCCATGCCATGATCTGATGTGGCGTAATGAACTGATCAGCATCATGCGTCCCTTGTGGTAGCAAGCGTAACACATACTCTGCCATCCACACCGCCAACACCTTTGCTTTGAGGGTTTTATTCAAGGTGGACACAAACAACCAACCATCTGGCTTGAGCAGTTGTGAGGCTGAGCGAATAATCTCAGCAGGGTCTGGTACGTGCTCTAGCATGTCCATACAAGTCACCACATCAAATTGCCCTGCCTGCGTTAGTGCTAAGGCTTCAACATTGATGCACTGATAATCAACCTTAATCTGGCGTGAGTTAGCATGATCTTGCGCAACCTGTATCAGATCACACGCCAAATCAATGCCTGTAACCTCAGCACCCATTTCTGCCATGGCTTCGCTCAACAAACCACCACCACAGCCAATATCAAGCACCTTCTGTCCTGCAAATTCAATCTGCTGACCCACAAATGCCAAACGTGCAGGATTGATGTCATGCAAGGTTTTCATGGCACCGTTTTTTTGCCACCAGTCTTGTGCTTGCGCATTAAAGTGAGCCAATGTCTGGGTATCTTGGTTGGGGTTCATGGCAAAATAGATCTCGATTGTGTGGGGTGATTATTCCGTGTACACCTCTAAAAGTCCGTCATTCCCGCAAAAGCGGGAATCTATCTCTTTGATTTTATGGATCCCCGCCTACGCGAGGATGACAAAATGATGAGTTATTAGAGATGCGCTCCAGTGTTGAGGGTTACTCAGCTTGCGCCATATAAGCATCGTGCGTTAAAAAACGACTGGCATCAACAGGTTCAGTGGGTTGAATTTTGAATAACCAACCCGTGTGATAGGGAGAATCATTGATCTCTTCTGGCGTGTCAGCAAGGATAGGATTGATGGCAATCACCTTTCCCATAATGGGCGCGTAAACATCAGATGCCGTTTTCACTGACTCCAACACGCAACAGGCTTCTCCTGCCTGAAGCATCTGTCCAATCGTCGGAAGACTGGCGTGTACAATATCACCAAGCGATTCTTGCGCAAAATTACTCACGCCAATGGTTGCCGAGCCATCAGCTTCTTGTCTCAACCACTCATGGGTATTGGCAAAAAAATGTAGATCATCAGGTGCGTTCATGATTAACCCTCGTGCTTCTTTAACAGCCTATCGCAAGTGCTCTGGTGTTGGCTGATTTAGGCTTGTTGCCCCAACAATAAAAACTCCATCAGAGCCTTTTGCGCGTGTAAGCGGTTTTCTGCTTCATCCCACACAACGCTTTGCTCACCGTCAATGACTTCAGCCGAAACTTCCTCGCCACGATGCGCGGGTAAGCAGTGCATGAATAAGGCATCGCTGTTCGCTTGAGCCATGATCTCACGATTGACTTGATAGGGTTCAAAAATCTGCTTTCTGACCTGTGTTTCAGCCTCACAACCCATGCTTGTCCATACATCGGTAACGACCAAATCAACCCCTTGTGCCGAGGCGAGTGGGTCGCGATGCAGACTAAAGCTACCTTCGCATTCTGCTTGTATTTGTGCATTAGGCTCATAGCCTTCAGGTGTACAGACGCGCAAATGGAAACCAAACTGTTTTGCGGCGTGCATGAAAGAATGACACATGTTGTAACCATCGCCCAACCACAAAACGGTTTTGCCTTTGATGCTACCACGATGCTCTACGTAAGTCATGACATCAGCCAAGACTTGACAAGGGTGATGTAGGTCGGTGAGACCATTGATCACAGGGGCTTTTGAGTGTTGTGCAAAGCGTTCAACAATATCTTGCCCAAAGGTGCGAATCATGACGATATCTGTCATGCGCGAGACCACTTTTGCCGTGTCTTCTAAGGGCTCACCGCGACTGAGTTGGCTGTCACGAGGAGAAATAAAAATAGCGTGACCACCGAGTTGTGACATGCCTGCTTCAAATGAAATACGCGTACGAGTAGATGATTTTTCGAAAATCATGGTGAGTACTTTACCGAGCAATGGCTCATGTACCTTACCAGCATTACGCAAACCTTTGAGGTATATCCCACGCTCAACCAGATAATTGAGTTCATCAGGCGAGCAGTCTAGCATCGAACGGTAGTGTCTTAAAGGGGTAGTCATAATTGTATCATCGAGTTAATAATAAAAAATCTAAAATAAAGCATCTAAAATGCAAACCCTGAAAACAGGCGTAAGCATTTTAGTTGGCATCTGCTAAGAAATCACGGATCACAGCCACCACACCCGTCACCAGCTGATCAGCTTCTGCTTGCGTCATGATCAAGGGGGGAAGCAAGCGCACGGTATCACCACGGGTGACGTTGATCAGTAGGTGATGTTTTTCCATCGCTGTCTTTACTAAATCGGCACAGGGGCGATCAAGTTGAATGCCAATCATCAATCCCATGCCACGAATGGCTTTAATATGTTGACTTACATCGGCTAATTGCTCACTGAATTGCTGACGCATCATCTTGCCCATCTCGCTTGCGTTACTGAGCAAACTTGGGTTGTTGTTCAATTCAGTCATGACCGCCAAGCCAGCGGCGCAGGCTAATGGGTTGCCACCAAAGGTCGTGCCATGATTACCCGGTGCAAATACTTCTGCCGCTTTGCCTCGCGCGAGGGTTGCGCCAATGGGGACACCATTACCTAGGGCTTTTGCCAGCGACATCACGTCGGGCATGATGCCAAATTGTTGGAAGGCAAATAATGAACCTGTGCGTCCAATGCCTGTTTGGATTTCGTCTAGCATGAGCAGGGCATCATACTGATCACACAAGGCTCTCGCGCCTTGCATCCACGCTTGCGTAGCAGGAGTAACACCACCTTCACCTTGCACGGGTTCTGCTAACACGGCAACGATATTCGGGTTGTTGGCAAAGGCTTCTGTGAGTGCTTCAAGATTGTTGAAAGGGACACGCAGGAAGCCTTCCAAATAAGGGCCAAAACCAACTTTGATTTTGTCGTTATCGGTGGCAGTGAGTGCCGCCATGGTGCGACCGTGGAAACTGCTTTCCATGACCACAATGGTAGGAAGTGCAATGCCCTTGTTGTGTCCATATAAGCGAGCCAACTTAATTGCCGCTTCATTAGCCTCAGTGCCAGAATTACAAAAGAAGACCTTATCCATTCCTGATGCAGACACCAACGCTTGACCAAGTTGTTCTTGTTTTTCAATGTGGTAAAGATTAGAGGTATGCACCAGTTGCCCAGCTTGTTGGCAGATGGCTTGTGTGACTGCTGGATGACTGTGTCCCAAGTTGCAAACGGCAATCCCGCTGATGCCATCAAAGTAAGCCGTATTCTGCTCATCCCACAACCAGCCGCCCTCACCACGAGTGAAGCGAAGATTGATTCTATTGTAGGTACTCATCAATGGACTGTTCATGGAAACTCCTTTGCCAAGGGACAAAAACAAAAAAGCAGTCTCACAGAAGCAAGTCTGGACTGCCGCTTCTGCATTGTAGTCAAAAAAGGGCTAAAAATCAAATATCATACGGGTTAAGTCTGCTATTTTGTGGCGTTGGGGCGTATAAT
>CAZLOM010000158.1:0-3688 GCA_964561185.1 uncultured Piscirickettsiaceae bacterium | reverse complement strand
CCCCCCCTGTTTTTAGAAATCACTCCACTCGTTGCTGTTTGCCTGAGAAGACTTAGGGGTTGGTAAGCCCTTGCTGGATTTCTTAGCTGATTTTACTGCGCTGGTTGTTGGCTTCGCCACATAACGCGATGGTGTCACCGTGCTACCAGTTTTGAAAAACTCCATATTGTTTTTCAAGTGATCCGCTTCAGTCGATAGGCTTTCTGCCGCCGCAGTCGTTTCTTCCACCAAGGCGGCATTTTCTTGGGTGACTCGGTCAATTTCAGACATTGCCTTATGCACCTGATCAATCCCTTGCGATTGTTCGCTTGACGCTTTAGCAATTTCACTGATCATATTGGCTACTTGTTCAATAGAGCCAGTGATGCCTGATAGCATTTCCCCAGACTTATCTGCCAACTGCGTGCCAACTTCGATACGCATGACGCTGTCATTGATCAAGTCTTTAATGTCTTTTGCCGCATCCGCTGATTTTTGTGCCAAGGCACGAACTTCACCAGCAACCACCGCAAAACCTCGACCATGCTCGCCTGCTCGTGCCGCTTCAACCGCCGCATTTAGTGCCAATAGGTTGGTTTGGAAGGCAATCCCATCAATCATGGTGACAATATCCGCAATTTTACCACTCGATGCTTTAATCGACTGCATGGCAGAAATGGTCTGTTGCATCACGTCCACGCCTGCACCTGCTTGACTTTGTACCTGTTGTGCCAATCCTGCTACCTTATGCGCATTTGAGGTATTGGCTTGAACCGCAGAAGCCATCTCATTCATCGTAGCACTGGTTTGCTCCAATGCCGCGGCTTGTTCTTGCACACGACCTGATAAGTCAGCAGAACCTTGTGATACCTGCTCTGCCGCATCGTAAACAATATAAGAGGCATGAATGGCTTGTGTTACGGATTCTTTTACTTTACAGCTTGAGAAGTTAATGGCATTTTTAAGATCATGTAACTGACCTTTAAAAGTGCCTTCTGGTAATTCTTTGGTTAAGTCACCTTTGGCTTGCGCCCCAACGACATCACTGATTGCCTGAATGGCTCTCGCAATGTTGTCCATCGACGCATTGACATTATTTTTCATTGACAGCAAATCACCTTGGGCACTTGCCTGAACACGTCCGTTGAAGTCACCATCATTCATATGCGCCATCACAAGGTTAATGTCTTGGATCACGCTACTGATATTGTCCAAAGCGGTTTCAACGAGTTTACGGAAGGCTTGTGGTACTTTGTTATCCATATGAACATCAAACTTACCTGCATTCAACCCGTTCATCACTTTTTCGAGTTCGCCCATCATAAATGACACAGAGTTAGCGGAACCATTAACCCCTTGTTTCAATAGGTCTAGGTCGCCTACATAATTACCACTCATACGTTGGCTGAAATCTGCATTGGCGATTGAAGAAACCACTTTATTCGCTTCGGCAATGGCTTGTTCTAAATTGGACAATAACCCATTCAGATTGACCGATACTTCATTCAACTCATCATTGCGTGATGGGAGTCTCACCCCAAAACGTGCCGTTCTTGAGACCTCAGAGACCGCAGAAACAATTTGAGCGATAGCCGCTGTGACCGCACCAATCACGAAAAAGGCAACGCCAGCAATCGCAATCAGCCCCAACAAAGACACCACAAGAATCCATAGACTGCTTGATGAGACATCGGCTTTTGCCTGCGCCACAGATTCTTTCGCCAGTTGTTTTTCGAAGTCAACCAAGTCTTGCAAGGCTTTGCTGTAGGCTAAAAACTCATCACGAACTTGTGTACTGGTTACCAATGATCCAGCCTCAAGTGTTTTATTGGCTTTTGCTAAGGCAATGGCTTTGTTGTTATTTTCTAAGAGTGGTGCTCTGGTTCTGTCCACCTCAGCAAGCAATTGACGACCCTTATCGGTGTGAATTTGTGCCGCTAAAGCAGATTCTAGTTGGTGAATCTCATCGCGTTCCTGTTGGATACGAGATTCAATGACTGCCTTACGATCGGCTGAGTCCACCAAAACCATTTCACGAACATCGCGCTGAATAGAGAGGTTGCGAATGATGATCTTTTCAACCATCACCACCTTAGGTAACTTGTCATCACCAATATCAGAGACAGCGTCACCCAGTCGAGCTAACCCCGTCTCAGCAACCAGAAACACGATCAAAAACCCCACAATGGCAGAAGCCACCATTGCCAACAAACGCCCTTTAATTGTCATTTCTGTCCCCATTATGATAAAAATTAGATAATGATCGACATAAAGCAGTCTTTATGCCATAAATTCAAAACACCCTGCTTAACGGCAGAGCAATAAGCTTTGTGTATCATACCTTAGACAAGGCGTGATAACAGGTTATACATCCTAGCGTCAGTTATGCTACAATCAAAAATTGATACTAAATAAGTAATTAGCAGAAAAAACTGCCTAATACACCATTGCTACGTAGGAATCACCTTAGGACTTACATTATGCGCTCCTTGCCTTTCAGTTATCTCTTGTATCGTTTGATCATGATTGCCATTAGCCCCATGCTGTTCATCTGGTTATGGCGAAATACCGATAACGCAGATCAACGCGCCAATCGTTTGGGAAAGATTAAGCAGAAGGTTGTCGCAGACATTTGGTTGCATTGTGCATCGGTGGGTGAGGTGAATGCGGTTATCCCCTTAGTCGTAGCCTTAACTGCACGGGATAAAAAACTGCTGATTACCTGTTTTACCTCAACAGGATTGGCGCAGGCACAACGCCGATTACAAGCCTTAGGTTTAGCAGAAACCGTTACTTGTTTACTCCTACCCATTGATTGGCAGTGGACGACATCGCGTTTTCTCAAGCAAGTCCAAGTCGCTGAGTTGTGGTTGATTGAAACGGAGTTTTGGCCTACCTTAATCATGAATGCCAAACGTCATGGGATTCGGTTAAAGCTGGTTAATGGCAGGCTTAGTGCGAAAACCCTTAATGCACCGCGTTGGTGGCGACACCTGTTAGCCCATTTGTTAACCTATCAAATCGGTACTTGCTTACTGAGATCAGAACAGGATAAGACTTATTATATGCAGTTAGGCGTGATGCCAGAGAAGCTACAAATTACGGGCAACCTAAAACTGTGTGATCTACCTGTACACGCGCCTGAACGTCTTTACGCGCAAGCCTATATTGTTTTTGCTTCTACGCATGCACCAGAAGAGGAACAATTGGCGCAACTGTGGCAAAAGAATCCCATGCTCCCCAAATTGATTATCGTCCCTCGTCATCCGAAGCGTGGGAAGAAAATTGCTGAAAGGCTACAGCAACTCGGGGTGTTAGCCTCGCAAAGAAGTATAGACCCTCAACAACACAAGGGGGTCATCATCGCGGATACCTTTGGTGAGTTACAGTCATGGATGGCGTTTGCTGAGTTGGTGATTATGGGCGGAAGCTTTGCTCCCAAAGGAGGACAAAACCCGATAGAGCCAGCCCGTCTTGGCAAAAGCATTCTGACAGGTCCTGACATGCAGGATTTCGCCGATGAGACGCAAGCCCTTAGTCTCGTCGGAACCTTAACGCAACATCCCGCCATTGATGATGCCTTCATTCAACAGATTAAAAACCTACTCAAAACGCCAGATCAGCTGGTTCAAAGAGGGATTGCAGGGCAAACGTGGCTAATCAATACCCAGCAGACGGTCATGAGTACAACCTTGTCAGCGCTGTTTCC
>CAZLOM010000157.1:0-3741 GCA_964561185.1 uncultured Piscirickettsiaceae bacterium | reverse complement strand
AATGCTTCATCAAAATCATAGCGATCTAACGCATCTTTAATATGTTCATATTGTTGGTTTTGTTTATGATCTAACTCAGTTTTTTCTAGCATTGACACGATGGGTTGAATGCGTTTAGGGCGTTTAGATTTAATCGCTGATCTCAACTCTCCAAAAAGCTGTTTGACTTCATCTGTAGATGCTTGTTGTTTTGTTTGTTGAGGTTGCTCACTATCGCTGAACGCAACGGTAATTTCATCGCATACCCGAGCCAGTTCATTTGAAAATTGTGTTGATAACAGGCTATCCTCTGGATGCTCTTCAAGTCTTTGTGATAACACATACAACTGCTCTGCACCAATGGTACCGCTCAGTCCTTTTAATGTATGAAGCGTGTAGGCGAAATCGATGGACTCAACGGAGGGGATAAATTGTTGGTATTCTTTGACGAATTTGAGCGCAAGGTTTCGATATAGTCTAAGGTTACTAATCGTTCTGGGTACTATTTTTCGAATATCGATATGCTGAAGTGTCGGCAGATTTTCAATGAGTTCATCGGTTGTGACGGCATTAATATCAACCTTTCTAGGAATATACTGTAAAAGCATCGCAAATAGCTTTTCAGTGTCGATGGGTTTGTTTAAATGAGTATTCATTCCTGCCTGTGTGGATTTAAGCGCATCTTCTTTTCTCGCATTAGCACTGAGCGCAATGATAGGAATCGTACAGCCATCCTCTCTGAGTTTCTGTGCCGCTTCGTAACCATCCATATAAGGCATTTGGATGTCCATTAAAATTAACTCATAAAAGCCTTTTTTTGCCTTATACATATCAAGAGCCTCAATCCCACTAGAGGCAATATCAACGATAATACCTGAGGGCGTTAACATTCCACTTAACACTTCTTGATTTAGTAGATTGTCTTCAACAACCAAAATACCACTGCCTTTGAGTGAAGAGAGCTGAGGTTTAAGCGATGGGGCATCAATCGTACAATCAATCTTAGCGATATCTTTACCAAACATACCGACAATAATGTTGTACAGTAATGAAGGATTGATGGGTTTTTTCAGGAAAACATCAATGCCCACACTCTTCGCTTTTTGTAAAATATCGGTAGTAGAGTAGGCACTAATCATGATGACCGTGGGAGCATTTTTTTGTTGGCACTGTTCTTTTAACAGACGTGTGGTTTCGATGCCATCGAGCTTGGGCATTTTCCAATCCATCAGCACCAGATCAAAATGACGTGATTCCTGACAAATAAGATCCAAGGCCTCTGTTCCGTTATTGGCAACGGTAATGTTGATATTAAAATGCTTTAATAGTTTTGAGATGATGATTTGCCATGAGGGGGTGTCATCTACAATGAGGATGTTTTTGTGCTCAAAGTTATCGTAGTTGCGTTGCTTGGGTAGGCTTTCAATAAGGTTTACTTCAAAAATAAATTCACTGCCTTTGCCTAAGCTACTTTCAACCCAAATTTTACCTCCCATCATCTCAACAAATTTCTTACTAATGACCAATCCTAGACCTGTTCCACCAAACTTTCGTGTGGTACTACTGTCGGCTTGGGTAAAGGATTGGAATAGTTTTTCTGCTTGCTCTTGAGACAGTCCAATACCCGTATCTTTAACGCTAAAGCGAAATCGTCCTTCGGCAATCTTTTCGATATAGATGCCAATTTCACCTTCTTTGGTAAATTTAACAGCATTAGACGCGAGGTTAATCAGGACTTGCCCTAATCGAAGTGGATCACCGAAAAGGTTCATATTCATGTTGTGGTCGTAGCCAACCACAAATTCAATATCCTTTTCTTGTACTTTAAGTTCAATAATATTGACTACATTTTCAATGACTTGATGTAGATCAAATTCGATGTTCTCTAGTTCTAGTTTACCCGCTTCGATTTTACTCAGGTCTAACACGTCATTGATGACACCGAGTAATGATGTGGTTGCCCCTTCTATTTTTCGTAAGTATTCCAGTTGAAGTGGATCGAGATTGGTTTCTTTCAGCAGATAGGTCATACCCATAATGGCATTCATTGGGGTACGAATTTCATGACTCATGTTTGCAAGAAACTCAGACTTAGCATGCGTTGCCGCTTCAGCTTTTTCTTTGGCTTTTTGTAATTCCTTCTCGAACTGTTTGCGTTCGCTAATATCGCGTGCGGCACAAAACAACATGGGTTTATTGTTAATTTCAACCCCAACGGCATTAATTTCGACAGTAATAACACTTCCATCTTTACGCTTATGTAAGGTTTCAAAGGTCGAACAGCTACCGATGAGCTGTGGAATATGATCAATAGACTCATCGGGGCTGTAATGAGCATCCCAGTCTTTAACCTTAAGTGTGCGTGCCTCTTCGTAGGTGTAGCCAAGCATACGGCAAAAGGCTTCATTGGCTTCGACAAGATTGCCTTGCACATCTAAGACATGAATGCCATCACCAGATGCTTGCATTAGGGTTTCGTATTTTTTTAACTCTGCTTGTGCCTGTTTGCGCAAAGTGATGTCTCTGGAGGCACACAAGAGCATGGGCTTTCCGTCAATTTCGACAATCGCCGCATTGATTTCGACCGTAATAATGGTGCCGTCCTTGCGCCGATTGAATGATTCAAACGTTGGACACGCCTCAAGGTTTTTGGGTAAGTCATCGACAAATTTGATCGGTTGCCATTTTAGATCCCAGTCTTTGACGGTGAGTTGAGACATTTCATCCGAATTATAGCCAAGCATTTTGCAGAATGAATCATTGAACTCTATCAAATTACCATCATTATCAATGATGTGAATACCATCAGCCGATGCCTTTAGTAGGGATTCGTATTTGAGGTTTTCCTTAGCGTGATCTTGCTTTGGCATTTGCTATCTCCAAACCACTTTATTTCGTCCTGTATTTTTTGCATCGTAGAGCGCAATGTCTGACAGCTTAAGGAGATCATCTAGGGAGGTCGTGGTGTTATTTTTCAAGGCAATCCCTGTGCTGATAGAAATGTCAATGTGATGTCCATTATAATCAATGGGGGTTGATGCAATGGTTTTTCTAATTGTTTCAAAAGTATCCTGTATTGTTGCTTGATGAACACCAGTGAGAATGACAGCAAACTCTTCACCACCAATTCTGCCAAATACGGCTTCTTTAGGCAGGAAATCAGCGACAGTTTTTGCTACGTGTTTAATGACCAGATCACCTGCATCATGACCATATGTATCATTGACCTTTTTAAAATGGTCAATATCGAGCATCGCAACGCATAACGCATCATTTGAGGTAGCGAATATCGGATAAGCTAACTCAAAAAACTTTCTTCGATTATAAACACCTGTCATCATGTCGCGAGAGGCTAAAAATTCTAAGTGCTCAATTGTGTGTTTGAGTTTAAGCTGAGTTTGAATTCTGGCAATCACTTCGCTTCGTTTGAGTGGCTTGCTGACATAATCACTGGCACCTGACGCATACGCCTGAGCAATGCTGTCTTCATCTGTTTTGGCGGTAACGAAAATAATGGGAATGGATTCAGTCGCTGGATTCGCTTTGAGTTTTGAGCATACTTCATAACCATCCATTTCAGGCATGATAATATCCAACAGAACTAAGGAAATTTTTTCTTGGGCAATAATATCGAGTGCTTTTTGTCCGCTTGTAACGGGAATCACATCGAAGTCAGTGAGTATATCGACAACAATATCCAAGTTCTCTTTTTTATCATCTACCACTAGAATGGTTTCGCTACTAAACATCATAAACTCCCGC
>CAZLOM010000156.1:0-3787 GCA_964561185.1 uncultured Piscirickettsiaceae bacterium | reverse complement strand
GGTTTTTATTCGCTGTCAGCGATTAGACCGCGGCAGTAATGTTAAAACCGCCATCTACATAAATCACGTGCCCTGTAATGCCACTTGATAAATCAGATGCCAAGAATGCCGCAGTATTCCCCACCTCTTCAATGGTGACATTTTTACCCGTTGGGGTCATTTCCGCCGCTTTATCCAATAAGCTACGGAAATCTTTAATACCGCTTGCCGCTAGCGTACGAATCGGTCCCGCTGAGATACTGTTTACGCGAATCCCATCACGTCCGAGATCAACCGCTAAGTAACGTGTCGTTGCTTCCAGTGCCGCCTTTGCAATCCCCATGGTGTTATAGTTAGGAACGGCACGCACTGCTCCGAGATAGCTCAGGTTGATGATACTTCCTTGACGACCCTGCATCAACGGATAAGCCGCTTTCGTTAACGCTGTTAAGCTATACACACTAACTTCCATTGCGGTATGAAAGCCTTCTCGTGTACCATTGTCAATCATTTTGCCTTCAAGTTCATTTTTGGGCGCGTAAGCAATACTGTGTACCAAGATATCAAACCCATCAGCCCACACGCCTTTAATGCCTTCCATACAAGCGGAGATTTGCTCATCACTGGTTGCATCTAAGGGAAAGATAGCAGGGCTATTCAATTCTGCCGCTGCCGCTTCTACTCGACTCTTGAGTTTGTCGGTTTGATAAGTCAAGATCACCTCTGCACCATATTCTCGTAACTGCTTGGCAATTCCCCATGCGATTGAACGATCATTGGCAACCCCAACAACAACAGCACGTTTGTTAGCTAAAAAACTCATAAGCCGCTCCTCTTTTATTCACAAGATACACAAGATACAGATTAACGCAATATGACGAGTAAACAAACGATCACGCGATTGTTTGTTCAGTAAAACTCGCTTTTGCCATGGATGGCATCATACCATGAATTGAATCGAATAACACGATAGGAAGGAAACAGAAAAAATAATGCGCACTTTTATTCTTTTCTGTCATGCAATTTTCATCAAACTAAGTTAAGATTGTAAGCTATGGAAACAAATAGCACTCAATGGATCACCTTGATCCAAATTATCTTATTGTTAGCGATTAACGCTTTTTTTGTTGCCGCTGAGTTTGCTTTGGTCAAAGCAAAGCAGGTGCGTCTGGCACAATTGTCAGAACAAAGCCGAACTGGGCGCATGGCATTTCACATTCATCAACATATTGAGCCCTACCTAGCGGCATGCCAATTGGGGATTACCATGGCATCCTTGGGGTTGGGATGGGTAGGTGAACCCTTTGTTGCCGCCTTGATTCAACCCTTATTTATTGCGCTGGGTTTACCTGAAGAGGTCATGCACACAGCGGCATTCTTAATCGGCTTTGTACTTTTCTCGGCATTACATATTGTCATCGGTGAGCAAGTCCCCAAGAATTTAGCGATTCGTGAACCAGAACCAGTTGCCCTTTGGGTGGCTTGGCCCTTACGTGGTTTCTTTGTTTTGGTTTATCCTTTTTCTCGTTTGCTGGACCTTGCCTCCGCTGGTATTTTGAAATCAATGGGTGTTAAACCTGCAAGCCACCTTGAAGTTTTTACTGACGAAGAAATTAAGGGGATTATTGACCAATCACGTGCCAGTGGTGAGATAGGCAATCAAAAAGCAGACATGCTCACCAATCTGTTTGAACTAGAACATCGTAACGCGCGTGAGTTGATGACCCCTAGAGGGGATGTTGATGTGCTTGATGTGCAATACCCTACCGAACAATTGCTCCATATTATTATGGACACGCAACATTCTCGTTTTCCTGTGGTTGAGGGTGGATTTGAACTGGTTCATGGTGTTGTTTTAGTCAAAGATTTGTATCGTGCCTTGCTATCGGGAGACCAGCAACCTTGGGGGCATCTACGTGACTTTTGTCGTCCTGCGCTGATGCTTCCTGATAGTCTAAATGCGACACAACTCTTTGAACAAATGCGCGGTGAACAAGCGCATATGGGGTTGGTCGTTGATGAGTACGGTGAGGTTATTGGGTTAATTACCTTAGAGGATGTGCTAGAGGAATTGGTTGGGGATATCGGAGATGAGCTCGATGATCGTGTCGCTGAGTATCCTATTGAGCAAATGGAACAACACTGGGAAGCACATGGATTAGCTGATTTGGCTGATGTCAGTCGTAAAATTGGTTTCAAGGTTAGTACAGCCATTGAGGCACATACACTGTCAGGCTTCTTTATGGAGCGTTTAGGAAGGATTCCTGAAGCAAACG
Organism: uncultured Piscirickettsiaceae bacterium; assembly: GCA_964561185.1. Classification (GTDB taxonomy): domain Bacteria; phylum Pseudomonadota; class Gammaproteobacteria; order Thiomicrospirales; family Thiomicrospiraceae. The sequence continues at coordinate 1,532 of CAZLOM010000156.1, read as the reverse complement.
ATCAAATCGAAGAAAGTGGCTTTACCTTGAAAGTACTAGAAGTCAGAGACAGACGTGTCGAACGTGTTTGGTTGGCAAAAACGGTCGAAGAAGGTGATCATTTCTAATGGATATTATTCGTGATCGTGAAGACCCTCTCATTAGCGAAGTGCTCCCTCATCTTGAGGCGGGGCATTTTGACGTATTGGTTGATATTTTACAAACCGCTCACGAAACTGACTTGGCCACCCTGCTCGAATCTGTTCCCTCTCATCAGCGACATCAAATTTGGAATTTGCTCTCAGGGCAACAGCAAGGTGAAGTGCTCATGCACTTGCATGATGAAGCACGAGACACCTTAATTGCCAGCATTCCCCATCAAGCACTTGCCGATGCCGTAGAACACTTAGATGCGGAAGAAATTGCTTCTGTCTTAGAAAATGTTCCCGAAGCACAAACGGATGCCATTCTTGAACAACTAGACCACGAAACACGCGCAGAAGTAGAAGAGTCTTTAAGTTATCCAGAAGACACTGCTGGACGCTTTATGCGTTTTGATACCATCGAAATTCGTCCCGATATTGATCTGCATACCCTCTTACGCTATTTGCGTCTGCATAAAAAACTACCTGATCATACCGATGGCTTAATGGTGGTGGATGAAAACCGCTGTTATATTGGTAAGCTTGCCTTAGCCGATATTGTGACGCACACAGGCAATGCCAAGGTTAGCGAGGTGATGCAACCCAAGGCTGATGTGGTATCAGCGCATATTGAGATTGATGAGTTAGCACATGTTTTTGATCGTCGTGATCTTGTCTCCGTAGCCGTTGTCAATGATGAGGGTAAACTCTTAGGACGCATTACCGTTGATGACATTCTCGATGTCGTACGCGCCCAATCAGAACGTGCGATGATGAATATGGCTGGTTTGGACGAAGAAACCGACTTATTTGCGCCTGTATTGCAAAGTGCAAAACGACGTGCCTTATGGTTGGGCTTAAACCTTGCCACTGCCTCAATTGCGGCATGGGTTATTGCTCAGTTTGAAGCCAGTATCGCACAAATTGTAGCTTTAGCGATTTTAATGCCGATTGTTGCCAGTATGGGTGGCGTTGCAGGCAGTCAAACGTTGACCCTAACGGTAAGAGGCTTAGCCCTAGGTCAGATCAGTCTGTCCAATATGCGCTGGTTGCTCAAACGCCAGTTAGCCATTGGTGCGATTAACGGGCTACTCTGGGCAGCGGTGATGGGCGTTGCCGCAGGATTGCTGTTTGATTGGGGTATCGGGATTGTTATCGCCAGTGCCTTAACCATCAACCTACTGATCGCTGCTGGCTCAGGTGTTACTATCCCGATTGTTTTAGACAGAATGGGAATTGATCCAGCCTTATCGGCTTCAATGATTTTGATGACCATTACCGATGTGATGGGCTTTTTAACCTTCTTGGGCTTGGCAACGATTTTCTTGCTTTAGGTCGTCTTTTTGAAAAAATGTCATGATCTAGCACACTTAGCTAATCTAACAGATAGCGCATTATCCAATCAGCAAG
>CAZLOM010000155.1:0-3827 GCA_964561185.1 uncultured Piscirickettsiaceae bacterium | reverse complement strand
GCACAATGGAAGATCTATGCTGGCATCAGCAAACAAAAAAACCACCCAGAAGGGTGGTTTTTGCGGTCTGTATCTAAAACAGTCGTTATATTAACGGCTGTAGTACATATCAAACTCGATTGGGTGAGTGGTCATACGCATACGAGTCACTTCTTTCATCTTCAATTCGATGTAAGCGTCAATCATATCGTCAGTGAACACACCACCTTGCGTTAAGAAGGCACGATCTTTATTCAGCTCATCCAACGCCATGTCTAACGAATGACAAACGGTTGGGATTGCCGCTGCTTCTTCAGGAGGCAAATGATACAAGTCTTTGTCCGCTGGCTCACCTGGATGGATTTTGTTCATGATACCATCTAAACCAGCCATCAAAATAGCCGCAAATGCTAAGTATGGGTTAGACATTGGATCTGGGAAACGACATTCGATACGGCGTGTTTTTGGATTTGGCGCGTAAGGAATACGAATAGAAGCAGAACGGTTACGAGCTGAGTAAGCCAACATGATCGGTGCTTCAAAACCTGGCACCAAACGCTTGTATGAGTTAGTACCAGAGTTAGTGAAAGCGTTCAATGCTTTCGCATGCTTGATCACACCGCCGATGAAGTAGATTGCCATTTCTGACAATGAACCATAGCCATCACCTACGAACAAGTTTTGACCATCTTTAGACAAAGAAACATTCACGTGCATACCTGAACCATTGTCACCAACGATTGGTTTTGCCATGAAAGTTGCTGTTTTGCCATACATATGCGCTGTGTTATGAATCGCATATTTCAAAGTTAATACTTCGTCAGCTTTCTTAACTAAGGTGTTACCCGCAATACCCAACTCACACTGACCAGCATTCGCTACTTCATGGTGATGTGTTTCGATGCCTAGACCCATGGCTTCTGAGAAGTCACACATAGCCGCACGAATTTCATGTAGTTGGTCAACTGGAGGTACTGGGAAGTAGCCGCCTTTGGTTGCTGGACGATGCCCCATGTTACCATCAGCATAAACTTTTTCAGTATTCCAAGAAGCTTCTTGTGAGTCAACCTTAACGAAAGAGCCAGACATATCCGCGCCCCAGCGAACATCGTCAAAAATGAAGAATTCTGGCTCTGGACCAACGAAACAGCTATCCGCAAGACCTGTTGACTTTAAGAAAGCTTCAGCTCGCATGGCTACTGAACGAGGGTCACGCTCATAACCTTCCAATGAAATTGGATGATGGATGGTACAACGAATGATCATGGTTGGTGCTTCAGTGAATGGATCAATGAAAGCTGTCTCAGCATGAGGCAATAACACCATGTCAGATGCTTCGATACCACGCCAGCCTGCAACTGATGAACCGTCAAATGGCTGACCCGCTTCAAAGAAGTTTTCGTCAACTTTGCTTGCTGGGATGGTTACGTGTTGTTCTTTACCGTGAGTGTCGCAAAAGCGAAGATCAACCCACTTAATGTTCTCTTCTTGAATACGAGCGAGCACTTTATGCGCCATAATGACTGTGTCCTTTTGTAAGTTATGATGAGAAAAAATCCATTTTCAATGCTGATATTAGCCTGAAATATACCAAAATACCAGAACTTCATGCAAAAATGATGACTTAGAGCTACCTGTTAGCCGATCCCTGATTTTTCGGTCATTATTCTAACAAAGAAATGCACTTTGTTGGTGCATTTCTTCTGGATAACTTGGTGCAAATTTAGGGTTGAAATTTGTTGAGTAGGTAATTTTGGGCTAGGTTGGCATTACTCGAGGTTTCTAATTGGCGATAAATACCATCGGCGCACAGATGCCATGCTTTGGTATCGGCAAGATAAGCGGTCAATCCTTCGTCCAGTACCCGTGCAACTAAGTCTGCATCTCGAATCGGGAAACAGGTTTCCACGCGAGATAAGAGGTTACGACTCATCCAGTCAGCGCTGGCTAACCAAACCGTCGGTTGGTTGTTTTGTGAGAAATAGAAAATGCGATGATGTTCTAAGAATCGACCTAGTACAGATCTGACGCGAATATTTTCTGACAATCCTGGAACCCCTGGACGTACAGAACACATCCCGCGAACAATCAAGTCAATTTGTACACCTGCTTGGCTGGCATCATACAGAGCTTCGATCACTGCTTTTTCTTGTAAGCCGTTCATCTTTGCCACAATGCGTGCAGGCAAGCCTGCGCGTGCATTCTCTGCTTCTGTTTGAATGGCTTTGATGATGTTTTTGTGCAAGGTGTGAGGAGATTGCCATAAGACTTCAAGGTCTGTGACATTGGCAAAGCTGGTCAGTTGTTGGAAAATACGGTTGACATCACGTCCCATGTCTTGGGCGCAGGTGAACAGACCAAAATCCGTATAAACCCGTGCGGTTCCCGCATGATAGTTACCTGTACCGAGATGGGTATAGTAGCGCAGACCATCGGCTTCACGACGTAAGACAGAAATCATCTTCGCATGGGTTTTATAACCAACCACCCCATACACCACGTGTGCGCCAGCTTCTTGTAAGCGAGTGGCTTGTTGGATGTTGTTGTCTTCATCGAAGCGGGCGCGGAGTTCAACGACGGCAGTGACTTCTTTACCGCGTTTTGCCGCCTGTTCTAAGGCTTCAACAATCGCTGAGTTTGCTCCTGTGCGATACAAGGTCATGCGGATTGACAGCACTTGTGGGTCAACAGCAGCTTGACGAACGAAATCAATGACGGGCGCAAAGGATTGGAAAGGATGGTGTAATAAAATGTCCTTTGCCTTAATCTGTTCAAACATCGGACACTGGGTATAATCAATGTTATGACAGCCTTCCAGTTGCGGTGGTGTCGTTGGTGTATAGCTGGTAAAGAGGAGGTCAGGACGATTCACCAAATCAGGCACGGCTAACAAACGATGTAAATTCACAGGTCCATTCACGCGGAACAGCGCATTCGGTGAGATACGGAAACGAGCCAGTAGATACTCAGCAATATGGTCTGGACAGTTGTCAGCGACTTCTAAGCGTACGGCATTGCCGTATTTGCGGGAAGACAACTCGCCTTGTAGGGCTGTCAATAAGTCATCGACCTCTTCTTCATCGACAAATAGGTTGGAGTTGCGGGTGATTCGGAATTGGTAGCATCCTTTAACACTCATTCCAGGAAAAAGTTTATGCACGTTATCGTGAATAATCGACGATAAGAAAATAAAATCGTGTGCATTGCCTGTGAGTTCTGTTGGCAAGGTAACAATTCTGGGTAGTGCGCGAGGCACTTGCACCACCGCCAACTCCCCTTGACGACCAAAGGCATCAGTGCCTTCCAAGGGAACAATGAAGTTGAGTGATTTATTCAGTAGGCGCGGAAAGGGGTGCGATGGGTCTAGCCCGAGGGGTGTGAGCAGTGGCTGGAGTTCTGTGTCAAAGTAATGAGCAACCCAAGCGCGTATTTCATTCGTCCAGCGATCACGACGCAAAAAACGCACCCCTACGGCATCCAGTTTGGGCAGAATGTTATGTTGCAATAACTCATATTGTTCATTGACCAACTGATGCGCGACCTCATTGACGGCTTCAATGGCTTCTTGTGGACGCATACCGTCAGGTTTGGTGCGAGCGAGCGGATCTTTGCTGAGTTCTAATAGGCTGGCGTAGCGAATTTCGAAAAATTCATCCAAGTTGCTAGAGGAAATACATAGAAATCTCAAACGCTCCAACAGTGGGAAGCTTTCATCCAATGCCATTGCCAACACGCGACGATTGAAGGCGAGAACGGAAACTTCACGGTTGATAAATGGGTTGAGCTCATGTCCTTTAGGTGGACAGTGACTAGCAACGGTTGGGATAGGAAAGTTTTGCATAGATAGA
>CAZLOM010000154.1:0-3921 GCA_964561185.1 uncultured Piscirickettsiaceae bacterium | reverse complement strand
GTTGTTTTATAATAGGTAATGCTATTGCCATAATCGTCACTGTCGTAATAGAGGGTATAATCACCGTCCATTTCAGATTTCATGACCGAATAGTTGACCGTGAGCTGAGTTAAGGTCAAAACACCATCTAACAGGGTGTATTCCGTGCTTCGATTACCCTCAGTATTCACTGAGTGTTGTATTTCCCAATTGGCATTATACTCACTAAAGTAGTTGTTATTACCCCAACCATAGTTGGTTTCATAGCCCAATACTTTGCTACCTTCTTGATCGGCATAAAGGGTTGTTGTTCCCCATGCGTCAGTTGATACAAAGGCACCATCATCACGTTGTGAGATGACCAGAGGCTCAGAAACGTCTGTTTTAATCGGATCTATGCCAATCCATACTGCTTCTGTTGGTAAGGTGGTTGGATCTGTGGCAACTGTTAACGCGCCATCACTGATCTTTTTCATCTTGTTTACTCCTTGATTTTGTCTTCTCGTTACAGGGCTATATGCGCTTTTTCTAAGGACGGGGCAGGCGAGTATCACACCTATTGCATAGTCTACCCCTTAATCAACTGTTGCACAAGTTCAGCGTATGAAAATAGCAGTTTGCCAGCGATACTTACATAACTCATCTGCTCAATTTCATCCATCAAATATGCGACTGACTGACCCATACGCGCAATAGTGCTAACAGCATCGCTTCATCAATGGGTTTGGTGAGGTAATCATCAGCACCAGCTTTCATACATTTTTCGCGCTCATCAGACCCTGTTTTGGCGGTTAAGGCAATAACGGGCAAGTGTGCAAAGGAAGGCGAAGAGCGAATGCGACGAATCAACTCATAGCCATCCATTTCTGGCATCATAATATCCGTCAACACCGCCCGTACCTCATGATGTTCATTCAGAAGGGTTAAGGCTTCTGAACCATGAGTAGCGGCAATTGCCTTCATACCACTATTTTCTAACAAGGCTTGCAGGGCAAAAAGATTACGCACATCGTCATCAACGATTAAGACCTCAACCCCTTCTAAGGGATGATAAGCCGTGGCATCAAAGGCATCCACTTTTTCACGACACACACGGATACTATTGATCTTACTGTGCAAGAACAATCCCACCTCATCCACCAAACGACTGAGTGAGTCTGTTGTTTTCAAAATCACCGCGTCACTGTATTGGCGTAACCGTTTTAGCTGTTCTGCATTCAACTCACGTCCCGTGTAAATAATAACGGGAATCTGGCAATGTAGTTCATTGATACGATCAACCACATCAAAACCATCCACACCTGGTAGACCTAAATCAACCACAATAACGCTCGGACGATTCTGTTCCAAGTAGGCTAAGGCTTTATCTGCCTCATTAAAACAAGACAATTTGGTGTTAGGCAAACAAGAGGACATAATTTCTGTCATGGCAAATTGTAAGGCGTTATCGTCTTCTAACAACACCACTTCACGCATCACCATATCGTTATAACTGAGCAACTTATGAATCATTTCTTCTAATGACTTAGGTTCAATCGGTTTTTGAATGACCCCTAATGCCCCATAACGTCTTAATGAGTTATCTGGATCTTCTGCTGAAATAATTTTAATGGGAATATGACGCGTTTGAGGATCTCGCTTCAGCAGTTTTAAGACATCATCACCGCTGATATGCGGTAAACGACGATCTAACAAAATACCATCTGGCTGATTCTCTTTTGCCATACTGAGACCTTCACGACCATTTTCAGCAACAAACACCTGATAACCTAGCGTCAAAAGCTCACTTTTGATCAGCTTTACAAACACCTTATCATCATCAATAATTAAAATTTTAGAGGTGTGCGATGAAGGCTTGAATTTTAAGGGTTGTGCTAAGACCGATGGGGTTTTCAAAGGAGTAGAAGCACGTGACACAGCGACGGGTAACGGCATTGATTCTTCTATCTCTTCGATGAGACTAGGATCCAAATGCTCCGTTGGTACGCGCTTAGGCAGGCGTAAGGCAAACACTGACCCCTGATCAACTTGACTGGTGACGTAAATCTCACCACCCAGCATTTCAGCAAGCTCGCGTGAAATTGCCAAGCCTAATCCTGTGCCACCAAATTTACGACTGGTTGACCCATCGACCTGACGGAAACTCTCAAAAATTTCGTCTAACTTGTCTTCTGGGATACCACATCCCGTATCTTTCACCCGAATTTCTACTGGATATTGATCTGTTTTCCCCTTCACCACAGAAAGGGTTAATCCACCGTCGTGCGTAAATTTAATGGCATTGCTCAACAGATTTTTAATAATTTGACGCAACTTGGCTTTATCACTTTGAATGAGTACGACATCCTGCTCCGCTTCTAGGGTGAATAATAAGTCTTTCTCTTGCACCAAGGGTTCAAACATTCCCTTGAGTTCTTCAGCGAGGTCTATCGGATTGAACACCTCCAAACTCATGGTCATCTGCCCTGCTTCAATGCGAGACAAGTCCAGCAAGTCATTGATGAGATTCAACAAGTCAGTTCCTGAGTAGTGAATAACCTCCAAATGTTCAACTTGTTTAGCCGTTAAATTGCCTTCTACGTTTTTACGTAACAAGCCCGCTAACACATTGATGGCATTCAGCGGTGTTCTTAACTCATGCGTCATGTTTGCCAAAAACTCACCCTTATACTTATTAGAAGCCGCCAACTCTTGCGCTCTTCTTTCTAAGTCTTTTTGCGCCAACACCAAACTTTCATTTTGTTGTTGTAGTGAACGTTGAGCCACTTCTAATTCTCGCGCCTGACGTTCCGTTTCTTGTTTTTGTTGTTCCAACTCAGCATTTTGCAGTTCTACTTCTCGCGTTTGCGTTTCTAATTGAACCGCTTGCTCCTGCGTTTGTTGCAATAGGATCTGAGTTTCATTGGCTTTTTGCGCCGAGAAAATAGCGGCTGACAGGGTTTCAATCGACTGGCTTAAATAGGTCTGTTGCTTATCATCAAAGGGTACCCCGCTCGCTAATTCAATGACCCCCACCAACACTTCTTTATACACCAAGGGGAAAGTATAGGTGTTGATGGCTGGCTCTGCCGTTGTTGCTGTCATGATAATGCCATCATCACGGGTGAGATGTTTGAGCAAAATTGGTTGTCTTTCAAGGGCAACCTGTCCAACCACCCCTTCACCGAGTTTGAATTTCTCGGCTAAGGCTGATCTTGCTACAAAAGCATAGCTTCCCATCAGAGATAAGGATTGCGTGTAAGGCTCATAGAGATAAATCGCCCCTTTACCTGCGGAAACATAACGTGCCAGCACAGAAATGGCGGTTTGCATCAGGGGTTGGAACTGCTCTATTTTTGCCAGTTGAGAGGATAAGTTGGCAACCCCCTCTTGAATCCAAGCATGTTCATCGCGTTGTTTCGCATAGCGTGTTAGGTTATCACTGAGCGCATTCGTCGCATTTTTGAGCAACTCATAGTCTCCAGTCATGCCAGAAGAAATCTGCGCTGAGAAATCTCCTGCCGATAAGCGAGCTAAGTTATTACCAACGTCTCGTAATACACCCACCGTCACGTTCATGGTATCATTGATGCCGTTGGTTATTTTACCAAAGTCACCTTTGTATTTTGCTGTGGCAATACGAACATCCAGCTCACCCTTCACTGCCGCTTGGTTCATCATGCTACTGTCGATAATCAGGTTATTGAGGTTTGTACCCAAGATATTGGTCGCTGTTTTCAGCACCAGATAATCCCCCGTCATTTCTGACGTAACCTGTGCTGAAAAATCTCCTGCCGATAACCGATCTAGATTACTACCAATATCACGTAACACACCCACCGTGGCGTTCATGGTATCGTTGATGCCATTGGTTATTTTACCAAAGTCACCTTTGTATTTTGCTGTGACAATACGAACATCCAGCTCACCCTTCACTGCCGCTTGGTTCATCATGCTACTGTC
>CAZLOM010000153.1:0-3952 GCA_964561185.1 uncultured Piscirickettsiaceae bacterium | reverse complement strand
CAAACTCTCCGATTTAATTTTCTGATACTGTTTTTCCGCACTGACAATAGAATGAAACCAACGCTCTGCCAATTCTTCCTGCCCTTTGGCATTCAAACGACAGTTGTCAATGCGATACTCCTTGGTCAGCGTTTTGGTGCTGGGTCCCAGATAACGATTGAATGAAATTTCAGAGAAACTGCCCTTGGTCATCGACACACTGTCTAAAGGATCATCATGACAGCGAAGATTTTGCGCCACCAGCCATTTTTTGACCTTAACTCGCCCGTTCACATATTTGATGGTTTTATTGACAATGTTCTGATAATCAAATTTATTCATCCCCTCATCTAGGGAATCTTGATGCCACAACACATAATCAAAGGTAATGTCCTGTTCGTCTGCAATGGTCAAAGCCTCATCTAACTTTTGCCATGCGCGTCCCTCAGGCAACCATTCCATAATCTGCGCTTGTACACCCAAAGGTAAAAAGATGACTCGATCAGCGACCTTTCGCTCCACCAACCGCTGACCTAAAGCAATCCAAATCGACCCACCCTCACAGTCAGACCAAACCAAAGGATCTTGAGCGGGCATAATGCCGCCGCAGTGATCACGCTGATAGACTTCTGGATAAGCCGAATAAGGCTGAACATTACAATTACCCGCGATAGACTGTCCTAACACAAGGATATTTAACTCTTGCGCACCAGCCGACAGACTAAACAGCGCAACGCATAGCGATAACAGAGCCTTAACAACCAATGACATAGCGACTTTTCTCTTTCAATAAGTGCTGAGTCAGCACAATCACCAACCAAGAAAACAAAAAGATAAAACCAATTTGGGTAACTGCACTCCAGTTATGGTCAATAAATACTTCGGGAAAACGAGGTGCTAACCAATCGTATAACCACAACCCAAAGCCATGCAAGAAAAACAAGCCAAAAGAAATGTTGGCAAGGTAAGACATCACGGGAATACGATAATTAAAATAACGATAGAGACTTAAAAAGATCACCACCAGCAAACCAAACTTACCTGTCTGATAAAAATTGATTTCTCCCAGATGATCCCAAAATCCCATTTTCATCATGGTGTCGCTGTTCAACTCCCATTGACCTGAAAGTAAAAACAACAACAAGCCTAAACCAGCCAACAATCCAAAACGCCAGCCCTTTGTTAACCATGCCTGAATGTTCGAGTGATACTTAGCCACCAAAATACCAAACCAAAAGAACCCCATAAAATGGATCATCGCCAAGAGTGGGTTGCTGTTATTGTAAGGGCGAAAGGTCATAAAACTGAGCAATAAGGCAATCACCACCACAATGATCAAACCTCGCTGATTGCTCAAGCGATAGAAAATAGGTGACAACATAAAGAAGAGCATAATCATCGGCATAAACCACAAAGGACCGATGATATTACCACCAACAATGAGTGCCCAGAGAAGATAACTGCCTAAACTTAAGCCTAGCGACTCATGTTGATCAAACATTCCTACCCCAATCAACATGGCAATGCTAGACAAAAACAGATAAGGCATCAGCAAAAATTTAGCCTTTTTGAGCAAAAAGTCTCGATATTGAAATCTTTTACTTTCAATAAAATAGAAAAAGTACCCTGAAATAAACACAAACCACGCTGTGGCATTGGCAAATAGAAAATTGAGATAATAACCTGCTTTCCCAATGTCTAGCACACTATCTGCATGACTGGCTAACACAAACAGAATGGCCAATGCACGAAAATTGTCCATGGCATAATGATATTGACGACTCAAAGCAAGCCCCCAACTGAGCGGGATAAAGGGATTATTGTAACACAATCACCCTCAGCAAAAGAGGATATTAAGACAGCATTTTTTGTAACAAGCTCATGCCATAATTGTGCTAAAATAATGACCATTATTATTCTAGCGATCGAGGCAATCATGGCGCGTAGCATTCTCTTTTCAGGCATTCAGCCCTCAGGACAACTCAACATCGGTCACTATCTGGGAGCAATGAAAAATTGGGTTACCATGCAAGAGGATTTTGAGTGTATTTTCTCCTTGGTGAACCTGCATGCCATTACGGTACGTCAAGACCCTAAAGTCTTGCGTCAACGTAGCCTAGACTTTGTTGCTTTGTACGTGGCGTGTGGCATTGACCCTCGCAAAAGCACTATTTTTGCACAGTCGGACGTTCCTGAACACAGTGAATTGATGTGGTTACTTTCTTGCCATAGTTATTTTGGCGAATTGGAACGCATGACGCAATTCAAGGATAAGAGTAGCAAAAATACCGACAACATTAACCTTGGGTTGTTTGCCTATCCTGTCCTCATGGCGGCAGATATTTTGTTGTATCAAACCAAAGCCGTTCCTGTGGGTGCCGATCAAAAACAACACTTAGAACTCAGTCGAGATTTGGCGACCCGAATGAACAACCTCTATGGCGACCTGTTTGTCATTCCTGAACCCTTTATTCCCTCGGTTGAGGCAGGTGGACGTATCATGAGCCTACTGGAGCCTGAAAAGAAAATGTCTAAATCAGACGACAATGCAGGTAACTACATTGCCCTACTCGACACGCCCGATGTCATTCGTAAAAAACTCAAACGCGCGGTGACAGACACGGATACCAGTATTCGTTACGACCGTGAGCTCAAGCCTGGGGTAAGCAACTTATTAACGCTGATGTCAGGTGCAACAGGTCAGACTATTGCTCAATTAGAATCGCATTTTGAAGGTAAGGGCTATGGTCATCTGAAAACTGAAACGGCTGATGCCATTGTTGCCCTACTTGAACCTGTGCAAGCCAGTTTTCATGCCTTACGCCAAGATGAAACCGAGCTCACTGCCCTCTTAGCACAAGGTGCTGACCGCGCACGCACACAGGCACAAGCCACCTTAACAGGTGTTAAAACAGCAATGGGCTTACAGTAACAAAAAACCTTGATAGGAGCGCAACAATGGGCTACAGCCTTACCACCCGATTGGAATTTGCCGCCGCTCACCGCTTACGTGGTTACGATGGCAACTGTGCACGCTTGCACGGTCATAACTGGAAAATTGAAATTTGTGTGACGGGCAATCAGCTGAATGAAATCGGTATGCTCATCGACTTTAAGGAATTAAAGCGACGCGGCAATGCCTTATTGAGCGAGTTGGATCATTTCTACCTCAACGATAGCCCACCCTTCGATGAAGAACTTAATCCAACCGCTGAAAACATCGCTTTTTATCTGTTTCAACGCCTGTCAAAAGAGCTGAACAATGACAACATGCGTGTTAAGTCCGTCACCGCTTGGGAAACGGATCGTAGCGCGGCAACCTTTAGCGCAGACTAGATGCCCATACCCCCATCATGACCAGTGATAGCTTACCTCTCTGGCTTGTCTGGACAGGTTATAGCCTGTTATCCTTGGTCGTGGGGAGTTTTATTTCCTTGCTCACAGCTCGTTTGCCCGAATGGATTACAGCAGACAGTAAGGGATTTTGGCAAAGCGTTGCTTGGCGACCGTCAGAATGCGCACACTGTCACCACACCTTAGGCGTTTGGCAGTTGATTCCTCTGATTTCATGGATCTGGCAAGGTGGTCGCACCCACTGTTGCCAACAACGCATTTCGATACGTTACCCACTGATCGAACTCTTCAGTCTGCTATTAACCCTCGCCTTTTTACAAATCACGCCGATTAACCTCACACAAAACACCCTAAGCGTGCATCTTTCTGCCTTGGCACAGCTCACTTTTCTCTGGGGATTACTGAGCATCAGCATCACGGATACTGAACATCGCCTCATTCCTGATCGTATCAGTCTCAGTCTAATCTGGTTAGGCTTGCTGTTCAACAGCCTGACGGGAGAACTGACCAGCCTAACAGATGCCGTTTGGGGAGCAAGCATGGGTTATGTCAGCCTGTGGCTTTTGTTTCAACTACACCATGCACTCACGGGCAGAATCGGTATGGGCTATGGTGACTT
>CAZLOM010000152.1:0-3968 GCA_964561185.1 uncultured Piscirickettsiaceae bacterium | reverse complement strand
AACCGCGAGAATCGGTCAACAAAGCAGAACGACGTGTTAGGTTCACAGGGACTTTGAGTTTTTGCCCCACTTTTAGCCTTTCATCAGATGCCAAACCGTTGGCTCGCGCCAAATAATCCACACTGATGCCATGCCGTGCGGCAATGCTGGTCATGCTGTCCCCTTTGACCGCATTCAAGGTAGCATAAACAATCCCTGGTTCAGGCTGTACTTGCGCAAATTGAACCAATCCCTTCGTCAAGCTGGTAACCATTTTCTTTTGATACACTGGATCATGAAGCAATTTATCTTGCTCAGGATTCGAAATAAAGCCAGTTTCAATCAACACCGATGGCATGTCAATGTTTTTCAGCACCATAAAATTCGCGGATTGAACCTTACCATACTGCAAGGGAATTTTTGAACGACGTAACGAACCAATCATGGATAACGCCAATTTACGACTGTCATTCATTGACGACTCTAAGGCAATTTTACCAATACTGGTCGCCAGTGACTCGCTCCAAGCGTCCATCTGTTCGGGAATATGATCATTGTTAGAATGGGTAGCGATAAACTGAGCCAAACGCGAACTTGCCCCGTTATGCGACACCACATATAACGAAGCCCCCGCGATGTGACTGTCATGATAACTATCTGCATGCAAAGAAACAAAAACATCCGCTCCCATCATACGCGCCATTCTCGGTCGCTCATGCAAGGGGATAAACACATCCCTATCGCGCACCAATATGGCACTCATCCCTGGTAAGGCATCAATTTGCCGTTTCATTTCCTTAGCGATGGTTAAGGTCAACCGCTTTTCGAGCTGACCCGAGACACTAATCGCACCGACATCCTTACCACCATGACCTGCATCAATGGCAATAATCATAGGCTTGGTGCCACGAAAGGGTAAAATCTTTTGCGAGGCTTTTTGTTCGGGTGTTAGCGTCACCACCACCTCTAATGGGTTGCTATCCGTCGCCATCTCTGCACTTTGTGACACAGAAGATTGCATTCGCGCTAAGGAAATAGGTTTAATGTTGGCTTGACGGACGGATTTCTCTTCTTCCATGACGACACTAGCGTCTGACAGCAGGGGGTTAGGCGAATGGTTAGGGCTAAGTTCTGCAATAGGCGAAGTATCTGGCACTAAATCAATCACCCATCTGGCTTGCCCAGACTCAACCATCGGAAAAGCACGATTACTGATCACTTTGGTGGGAGATAAGAGTTGAATACTGACTTCTAAATCGTCGCCCTGTTGATTAAAGGTAATTTTACCCAAACTACTTGAACGTAAGGCACGAATTTTGTGTGTTAATTGACTTTTGGTTTGTGGTGCACGCAGGACCAACTGCCCGTCTTCAATACGGGTTGTCCACTTACGTTTATTGTCTGTCACAATGACAAAGCGCGTTTTACCATCCACTTCTCCTGAACGGACATTCGTCACTAATGCAGACTCTGCAAAAACAATATGTGAAAAGAGTGAGGCACAAATAAATGCCAAGCCTAATTTCATACTTCTTCCCAACATGCAAACCCAAGTTAAAAGGTATGTGAGTTCAACTTGTTAACCAGGAGAATACGCCACTGACACTGCCGACAATAAAGCCTCTCCAGCAGAAGAATGTGCAACCCCTAGCACCCGATGATAGCCTTCACAAGGCGTTAATTGAATGCGCAAATCTGGCTCAGGCAACCACCCGTCCGCCTTACTTGCCCACTCAATCAAGCAAATGTTATGCCAGAAAAAATCACGCAAACCCAAATACTCTAACTCTTCGGGATCGTGAATCCGATACAGATCGAGGTGATAGAGGGTTGTGTCGTCAAGGGGATAAGACTCGACCAAGGTATAGGTTGGGCTTTTGACTTGTGCTTGAGGTAGTAAGCATCGAATAAAACCTTGGCTAAAACAGGTTTTTCCTGCGCCAAGATCGCCCTCTAGGGCAATAAACACACCAGCCTCATTTGACTGGATGATTTGATAAGCTGATTGGGCAAAGCTTGCCGCTAACCCTTGTGTATCCGAAGGGGCTACACACTGAAACTCATGAGACAATAACGACATAAACACTTCCTTTTCAATCCCTGAAAGATAACCTAAGGAAAGCCTTTATGCCTGTGTATCGCTCGTTATTCGTGTTGGCATAACCTCTGCAAACAACGCAAGTAAGCCTGTTCATCAGGTGCTTGCTGATGACGTTGTGCTTGCCAGATGGCTTCTGCCAAACAGTCCATCATCTGATGCTCTGCCCCTAAGGCATCTTGCACTTGCACACATAATTGATCATAACAGGCACGAATCCCCTTAGGTCTATCCGTAGTAACCTGTTCTCTAATAGCAAGGTGCATTCCTAAATGCAAAAAAGGGTTGGTTTCGCCTAACTCAGGCAACCAATCTTGTTCCGTAGAAGCGGGATTTTCGATGATACGCTGATATTCAGGATGTTCTGCAATCACCGCCACAATCTGTTGTTCTAAGGCATCTAAGGCTTGATGCGCTAAGGCTTTTTGCCATGCACTACGGTAATAGTTGCGTAATCCTTGACGATCTTGACCAAACATAGCTTGCGCCCTTACCCTTTGTTGCCAATGCTAGGATCCCAAAAAGAACCATAAATCAAACTGAACACCAACCCAATGATAAATAACGCATACCACCGCTTCTGTTCCGTTGGGCTGATGCTTGTTTCGGCATCAGGCTGACGGAAAAACATAATCATCACCCCCGCCATCGACACCAAACCAACCACATTGGCAAAAATATAGGTTTGCAACCACACCCCTAAGCCGATCATTGCCAGCATACCCAAAAACAATGGAAAAATCAGTTTCATGCTTATCCCTTTTGACTGTCGTATTATCTTTGATACAATTATTCTGTGAAGTCGCGCTACATCGCGCTTAAGTCGCCTATTTTACCTGAAACACCACAGAATAACCGCAGAATACTGCAATAAGCTACAATAACAATGCCATATATTGAAGGAATCGACCATGACGGACACAAAAAATCACGATAGCTTAAGTCAGCAGATTCCGCAGCTACATCTGCCAACCATCTATGCCGCGAAAAAAATCATGAAACAGCTCAAGCTGGCATTGGCTGAGTTTAACGCTTGGTGGCCAGACCAAGTCACCAGTGCAGTGGTTTTCCCCTTACCTGTGACCGAAAATACCCAACCCAATTATGTCCCTTGGTTGCCTGCCCTGACAGACATCACCTTTGACACACAAACAGGCGAAGAAGCCATTGCAACCACTTGCCATGCCTTGAACAATTTTAGTCGTCACCCTGATGATCCAGCCCTCAATATTCGACGCTATCCCGGGGTGATCACCCTCGCCTCGGCACAAGCCGATCCGCTCATGACACACATCACCCAGATCAATCGTCTCAAAAATGAACTCATCCAAGTTCTCAGCGTCATTCCTGACGGTTCTCGCGCCAGCGTCTTACCCAAAGCCTTTCCTGGAGAACACATCCTATTGGCTTACCGCAACATTCATGGTTATATCAACAATGATGTGCGTCGTTTGGCGTTTGGCTGGCAAGGGAAATTCCCCAAGAACATTGCCATCACAAGAGAAATGGTCAAAGAAAAATTGATACAAGAAAGACTTCATCATGAAGAAACAGGCAATATGGGGGCAGTTCATTTTTGTGATCAAGATTTAGAAAACCTCGAAAAACTGGCTGAAGAAGAAGAGTTGGTCGAACGAAAACTCTTCGCACCAAGCCCCAGACTCAGGGTACTCGGTGCGCAAACAGACAAGCCAGCCTTGGTGATTCAAGCCGCCCTGCCATTATTTCTGGCTCAAGACAAACAGCCTTTGATCAAACCACTGGGAGCCTATCACCTAGAGGCACAGCAACAAAAACAACTGAAAAAGAATGAATACTTCCCTTTTATCGAACGGCATCGGGTTTTCATTAAAAAAACGAACCAAGAGATGCTGATGCAAGCAGTGGAAAC
>CAZLOM010000151.1:0-3993 GCA_964561185.1 uncultured Piscirickettsiaceae bacterium | reverse complement strand
CTTAGGCGCGTGGGAGCATTTGCGAACCTGCCAGCCAACCCCCTTTTATGAAATGAAGGTTTCTGATTGGCAAGGTTTTGACTTGACTTTATCGGCACAAAACGTCTTTCAGCCAAACCTAGGGCATCTGGTCGAAAATGATGCCATTGCTTGGTCGGTGTGGCAGGCATTAAGTCAGTATGAGGCTTGTCAGGTTTATGCTCAGGCTTTGGCGACTGCGCCAGTGCGTCAGCAGACAGGTTGGTTGCTGTCTTTAACCGATGGCACTCAGTTGACCTGTCGCTTATTGATTGCCGCAGATGGCGCGAAAAGTGTGGTTCGAGAGTCCTTAGGCATTGAGCAGTCAACCCGCGATTATCAGCAGTCGTGCATTGTGGCAACGGTGGAAACCGAAGCACCGCATCATTCCGCTTGTTGGCAGTATTATCGTGCCGACGCACCTTTTGCTTTATTGCCCTTGCGTCAATCGCGTCAGTGTTCGATTGCTTGGTATTTGCCACCTGATGAAGCCTTGTACTGGTTAGGGCAACCTGTTGAGGCACAAGCCAAAGCCATGACGCACGCCTCAGGTGAGTTACTTGGTCACTTAACACCACTCAATCCTTTGCAGGCGTTTCCGCTCATCCGTCGTCAAAGTCAGGAATATGTGCGTAGGGGCGTTGTTTTACTGGGAGATGCCGCTCACACGGTGCATCCGCAAGCGGGACAAGGGGTTAATTTAGGCTTTTTAGATGTGATGGCGTTATATGAAGTGTTGGCGGATGCCATCGCCCATCATCAGCCGATAGAAGATATGCGCGTGCTTAAACGCTATGAGCGTCAGCGTAAATCAGATGCTTTTTTGGTGCAGAGTGCGATGGAAAGCCTGAACTGGTTATTTGCGGATGAACGCCTCCCCAGCGTGGTACGTCAAGGTCTGCAACCCCTCGCCAAATTGCCCTTTGCCAAAGCCTTGGTCACTTTACCTGCTTTGTTGGGGCGGTAAAGAAAGTCGTTTTGTCATGATTCTTGCTAGAACCACACAGCCAACGGGATTGGTGTTTTGTGTTTGTTTAGGAGAAAGGTATGACGTTAATAAGGCTCATCGAGTTCAAAAAAGTAAGCTTAAAAAATTTAGGGATAGTGTGTTTACCCATCTTATTAACAGGCTGTATTCCGCCACCCAAAGCTGATACGGTGAGTAAACATTCTGCCCCTGTTACTTCCCCTCAATCGTCTTCGCCCCATTCAGTAGTTGCCAAGCCCGTAAAACCAGCCCCAACAACCCGTGCCGAAGAAAAAATCTTGAAAAAGAATCAGCGTCCGCAAGGCCTGCCCGCAGGTTGGTCGATGGTTGATCCGAAAGGGATTATTTCGCGTGTGGAGCAAGAGCCAAAAAGCAATTCGTTGGTGTTGTTTGTTGTAAGCGATTCAGGATTAGAAGTGGTAGGAGCGCGTGACTTGAACAAGCAAGAGCATTATCGCGGTAAGTTAGATGGTGGGCATCTGATTACCTTATCACCGAAATCGGAAAAAATCTTGGTACTTTTCTCCAGCCGACAAAATGCCAAAATCTCCGTGCTATTGACCTCTGAGTAGCGGGGGATGACAGGTATCTTTACTGAAAACCTCACTTACGTAGGGTTTTGGATTCAGAATCTTTGTTTGTACAAATTTACGTATGTAGTTTTGATCATGTAGATAGGATTGATTAAAAAACATTAAGTTACCTTGTTGTATTATTGACGTACTGTGATGGTATGAGTTAGTATTTATAGTATATATTATGGATTATATAAGGCATGTTTATGACAATTACGCAACGATTATGGTTAATGGCAGGTGTGTTGATTTCTATGCTAATAGGCTTAGGGGGTTACGCGCTTTCTGCAACGCAGGGAATGGCAACTAAGGGAGATGAAATTGCTCAAATGACCGAGTTAAGAGGGCAGTTAAATCAATTGATGCGTTTTAGTGCATCGAATCGCGAACAGATGATGCTGGCGTTACAACATAATCCGAGCGATCAAAGTATTGCATCTCTGCATGACCACCCTGTGGAGCGTCATCTCGAGGCTTTTGGTAAAATACGTGGCGATGCTAAAGCATTGCTTGAGGTGTTGCAACAAAACGCACTCATTAAACAGCAATTTGATACAGAATACAGTGCGTTTCTTGCTGTGAGAACAACCTTTTCTAAAGAGGCGCAGGATAAAGGATTTTCGTTGATTAAAGAAGGACAATATCATCAAGCAACAGAGCATTTGCTGAAAGTCGTTAATCCTTTATTTAATAAATTGGATGAAAGCGGTAAGCAGTTATTGGCGGTTATTAGCCAAAAACAAACGCAGTTACGCCAAGAGTCTGATCATTTGAATGACTCTGTATTGCATGTGTTAATCCTCGTATCCTTATTGGCATCAGTGATAGGTCTTGGTATGGCTTGGATGGCGATTCGTAGTGTAAAATCTAGCATTTCAGATGTCAGTGAAGTGGTGATTCGATCTGCTCAACAAATGAGTTTTACCATGAGATTGTCCCCAAGAAATGATGAGTTTGCACAATTATCACTTGCTGTTAATCAATTGTTTGCAGGTTTGCAACAAGGTTTCAATGAAACCAATCAGGTGGTTAATGCCTTATCGCAAGGCGATATGAGTAAGCGTGTTTCAGGACAATATGTCGGTGATTTAGATGTCCTTAAGCAAGGTGTAAACCAGTCTGCTGATAGTATTGCTAAAGTCATTAATGAGTTGTCAACGGCAATGTCGGGATTAAGTGCAGGGCAGTTTAAGGTCGCTTTGAATACCAACGCTGCTGGTATTTATGGGGACATTTTGCAGAACTCAGCAACTGCGATGACCAGCATCAATGGTGTGGTGAGTGATATTAACGAAATCATGCATCAGATGGCACTTGCTAATTTTGATGCCCGTGTCAATGCACAAGCAAATGGTGATTTAGCAACCTTAAAAAATAATGTCAATAAATCAATGGAACAAACCTCATCTGTGATCAAATCAATTGTTGAGGTGGTGTCTGCTCAGGCTGAAGGTGATTTAACTAAGATGCTTCCTGACAGTAGCTATCATGGTCAATTTCATGATCTTAAAAATGCCTTGACTTTTTCCGTGCAGAAATTAAGAGACATTGTGAAGCAGGCAGTCGATGCCTCAAGCATTGTGAGCGAAGCATCGGTGCAGGTTTCGCAAGGGGCAAATGATTTATCTGGTCGTGTGCAACAACAGGCATCTGCCCTAGAAGAAACCAGTGCAACGATGAATGAAATGGCAGCAGCCGTACAGAATAATACGGGTAATGCCAGAAAAGTGGCAGAATTAGCGCATCAGGTACAGCATCAAGCAGGTGCAGGCGTGGATGTGATGCAACAAACCATTTCTGCAATGCAGTCTATTAAAGAGTCAAGCAGTAAAATTGCGGACATTGTAACGATTATTGATGGTATCGCCTTCCAAACCAATTTATTAGCACTAAATGCAGCAGTAGAAGCGGCGCGAGCAGGAGATCATGGTAGAGGATTTGCGGTAGTTGCTGGTGAGGTACGAGCATTAGCACAGAAATCAGCCGATGCAGCAAAAGACATCAAGCATTTGATCAATGATAGTGTAACCAGAATTGAAGCAGGAACGCAGTTGGCTGATAAATCAGGAGAAATGCTTTCTGGTGTTACAGGCTCGATTGAGCAGGTAGCAGAGATGATTGAGGCGATTGCTAATGCGTCAAATGAGCAAGCACAGGGAATCCATCAAGTGCATCAAGCGGTTTCAGAGATCGACCGAGTAACGCAGGAAAATGCGGCATTGGTAGAGGAAACAACAGCAGCGGCGGAAAGTTTAAGTTCGGAAGCGAACAATTTAAGATCAAACATGGCCTTCTTTAAGACTGGCACCGTAAGTAATGCTCATTATCACGCGAAACCTGCGTCAAAATCGATGAAACCAGCGAGTAAGGGCTTGCCGACACCAACAAGTGGAGAATGGAGTCATTTTTAAC